>CAZPBV010000120.1:3373-4747 GCA_964584675.1 uncultured Bdellovibrionales bacterium | reverse complement strand
GTGTGATGCTTTGCAATATCATTGGCGAAGAAATTACTAAGCTTGATTTCCATCTTTTGATTTTCGAGGGTCCGTCGCACTTCTTCGCGCAAACGATCGTCATTTGCGCTCTCTTCTTGATAGCGTTTCTCGAGCATCAGCAGGCGATAACCATCATCGAGCCGAATGGGCGCAGATACCGCTCCTTCACGGAGCGAAAAGACGGCATCAAACAAAGTGGGAGTGAGATCCTCGAGAGCGACAACTCCCAGGCTGCCGCCCTCCGCGCCATCGGCGCTATCGGAATAAGAGCGCGCAACGTCTTCAAAGGAGTTGCCTGATGCAATCTTCTCCGTGACTTCCTTGAGACGCACTTCCAAATTTTGATGGTGGCGCTCTGAGATAACAATCTGCCGTAATTTGACTTTGGTGCCGCGCTTCGACAACTCCGGGTGTTGCTCAATATAATGCTCGATCTCCTCCTGGCTAACCCCGGCACCACCCTGGCTAATTTGGGATGCCAGCCGAGATTTCAAAATTTCAAAGCGAATTTGGCGCTTGTACTCATCAAGGCCAATGTTCTGGCTCTTGAGGGCCGATTCGAACTGTTCCGGGGACATGCTGTTGCGCTTTGATATTTCAGCTATGTACGACTGAATTTCCTCGGCGGTGACTCGAATGCGGCGCGTTTCGGACTCGGCCTCCAGCACTTGTTCAAATATGAGGCGCTCGAGTGTTTGCCGGGCTTCGGAGTCAGAGACTGCCTCCTTCAAACTCAGTGGGCGCCGGGGTTTGAGATTCCCCGCTACGTCTCGCAGAGTTATCGGCTTTCCATCGACACTGGCAAGAACGGAGTCCAATACAATCTCGGAAGTAGCCATTTGTTGGTTCGAAGAAGATGTTCTTGCAACTTTTCTTGAGTCAGCTTGCAGCGGGTAGATCAAAAGCAGCGGGGCAGTGAGCGTAAGAATAGCCAGCAGCCCGGTAAAACTCCTGAAGTGCCCCCTAAAACGCTTGCGGTAAAAGCCACGCAGTCTTAAGCCTGGTTCGCCCCAGTGCAATTTCAGCGGTCCTATCGACATGGCGGCGATTCTATGAAGGCAGAGCAAATATGGCAAGCCATCCCGGCATGTGCTTTCGGATCTCGGCGGCACCTGTACTCTTCGGGCGGATATTGAAAATGTCCGACGCTTCCCGGGACAATAATATCTGCTTTTAAACAGAACGCAGACTATTCGCCAAAAACTCGCCTCGCCACGGGGATTCTCATCAACTCTTCAATAATAGCCGGGCCCCGAATTACTCGCATATAAGGGCGCAATGGATGTCGAGAATCAAAAACAGCCCGATAGAGCTCCAATTGGAGCGCAGACTCGCTTCTTTCACGACGCCCGC
>CAZPBV010000120.1:0-3363 GCA_964584675.1 uncultured Bdellovibrionales bacterium | reverse complement strand
GATGCTCCTAGATTCTGACGGAGAATACCGGCGAATTGAATAAGCTGGCACTCCTGGGGATCTAAATGGGGAAGAGCTAGGTAGCCAAAGTCCTGCTCTAACCACTGCGAACTGTCATCTTCGGCGATGTCCAACAAGCTTGAGGAAAAGGACGGCGCAAAAATAGAATGATTCGCTATCTGTGCTATCCCACTGCGGCTAGCCAAGCCGGGATTTTTTCCAATGTCTCCAAAATCTCTAAAGATCAGATAGTGGTAAACAAAATTTGGCTTGGGCGCCACCTTTTGATCGCCTGTTTCTCCTTGCCACGGAAGAAATAGATCTGCCCCAGAGAAAACTATTCGCTCAATCTCGTTAATCTGAAACAAACTATAAAGCGCGTGGTCGAGGCTGCGCTGTGCACAGCGATATCCGGATAGCACCCGAAGGGTGGGGGGGAGGCTCGTGCATGCAGCGCCACTATTCGCCGTCATGCCGGCTCCGACCACGTCTCGTCTCGCAACTTGTCGGTGCGGAAAGAAAGCCACCTCCTGCCATGAGGACTGGGATGCTATTTTCTTACCGCGCTCGTCATCGGCGGCAAAGACATAAGGTAAGGGAAAGCGGGCAGGGGCCCGGTCATTCCGACAAAGTGCTCGAAACTTTTCCAACCACTGGAGGAATGAAGTTCGTCGTATCGCATCGGTCCCGAGCGTGCGCTCTAAATCCCGTTGGAGGGTGTCATTGTTTGGCTTCAATAGAACCTCTATGCTGCGAGCGTGATGAGGAAAAAGGTGTATGGCTCGGGTCAAGAGATCATTAAGAACAATCGCCCCGGCATTAGAAGTTGAGCTGTCAGCCGATTGGAGGGATTCGAGAGCCAAGGCAAGTCGCTGGTTCAGAGCAGCCAATCCGCCGTGCTGGAAAGTGTCAAGATAGTCTAAGTCTTGATAGAGCCTACGCACCTCCGTTCGAAGGGGGCGGGTTTGAACTTCCGCGCCATCCCAGTGGGGATGGCGCAGGAAGGGAGCTAAGCGCTTTGCAATTGCTGCGGATGTGAAACCACCGCTCGATGCTGCAAGGGTATCCAGGTCCTGTGCACATTCGTTAAGTGTGGCCACAAGTGAATTGACAAGTTTGATGGCCCTTCCATCCTGTACCTCGCCAAATTCGTGCACCTGGCCTGCCGCTCGGGCTAATTTGAGTAAGCAATTTTTAACGAGCAAATGGGTGGGGTCGAGCGACGGGCTGACACCTTGTCCAACTCTATGAGTACCTGATGAGCCTGGGCGAATATCAAACATCGCAAGTTTTCTATCAGTTGTAGGTGGTCAATGATATCAAAGCTTTTAGTCAATACCTAGAAGAGCACAGATAGTTTCTTGTGAGGCGCTTTAAAGATCATTTTACTCGTGGGCCTCCTGCTACTACGTACTGAGGATGGGGACGCTGCATACTGGCCATCGATGAAAATGGCCCGTTCGGAGTGGTGATATCCGATGGATTTTGACCTTTATTGCGGCCGGAAAGAGGTTCGAACGAGAACACTGTTGAACCTCTTTACCGGCCTGAGCGAAGAAGGGGCTGTGGCCCTAGCTGTTAGGCGAAGGCATAGTTGCCGCTGCCCACATGTTCGGCAGGAAGCCAGCAGTGATTTCCCACCTGTTCAGGACAGGCGCTATTCGGTCCCACATGTTCAGGAGGTAACATCACGGCCACCACCAACGCCAAGATGACTAACGTCAAGCAACGCATTGCTCGCGCTCCTATTCGCCGGTTGTCTCAAAACCAGACCGCGTCCGCGGTCAAAACCTATGGTTCGAAACTCATTCCGGCGAGTGCGGCTATTCCCCACTCGCCGGAAGTACTTACCCGTCTACTCATTTCTGAACCTGATTGTACGATAGCATAGTCGGACGGCATAAAATATGAATTCTTGTTCGTAGAAAGCCTGAGCAGAGGTTGATAGAATTCTTGTATGGAATCTGGGCAATCAAGGCGTTTTAGTCTGTCAGAGATATTGGCTCCACCCCTGCTGGCAAAAGGACCGGCCGACTTGAGCATTCTTCGCGTCGGGCGCGCGCGAATCGAATTTGGAGACAATGCGCATCGCCAGCGGCTGACAAACAAGTTTGTTTTAGACCCGACTCTGCGGTACATAGATAATCTACCGAGATCGGCTGCCTATGGATACTGCCTTCCGCCTCTACTTTTCACCCGGGCCACAAATTGAACTTGTTCGAACGGAATTCTCCCACCCCCTGCTCGCAACTACAAAGACGTGCGTCAGGGGAAAAAGCGCCTCAACCGAGCAGCATGCCGGCACATTTCAGTGGACAAGCGCAGTTCGCGCACTAGCGGCTTTGGTTCTAAGAACCAAGTTGGAGTCTGAGGCTGAGCTCTCAGGAGAAAAGGGTTCCCCGGCGGCCTCTCTCGATGCGTCCATGAACAAACAGACGATGTGGCTTCTCGACATGTTCGGTGTCGATTCCTTAGGCCGCCCCCTCATCAATCGATTTACCCGGCGTTCCAACACTCAAGGCAAGCGGCCTGAGCCGATTCGAATCAAGGTCAATGAAAAAGTTCTTCCGCGGCATGCAATTTGCGTTTTTGTCGGGGAAAATCGCATCACCAGTGCTCACGGGTTGAAATCCCTGCTGCTGATCATCGAGGGGCAGGCCAACAGAGAAACGCCAAATGTCATTGCCGGAGTAGGGGCACCAGGCAGTCCCGAACTGCACCTGGCGCGTCTTCCGCAGTGCGGCTCCTTCTTGATGGGGCGAAAGGACCTGGTCGAAACGATGGATCGGTGCTGGACAGACTCGCGCGTGAGAATAATTGAGCTTACCGCTCTCGGTGGTGCCGGAAAATCAGCCCTCGTGAGCCATTGGCTGCGGCAATTTGTAGAAGCGGGGCGGGCCGCTGCCCAGTTACTCGGATATTCCTTCTGCAGCCAGGGGGCGAATGAGGCCCGTGAAACATCAGTCGATGATTTTTTTTTGCAGTGCAGCTCCTGGATCTCGTGCGAACTTCGGCGCGATTGTTCCCCATGGGAGCGGGGCGAACAACTTGCCTCGGCTATGGCATCGAAAGCGCGGGTACTTGCTCTCGATGGCCTTGAGCCGTTGCAGTATCCCGTTACTTCTGAGGTGACGCCGGGAAGACTGCGCGATCTCGGCATGAGCAGCTTTCTTCGGGCATTTGCGCGCGAACGGCAGGGGCTCATTATCGTCACCAGTCGCGTCCCGGTAACTGATATAGATGAGTTCGCCGAAACGTCCGTGCGCCGGATGTCGCTTGAGGGGTTGTCAGATGAAGAAGGAGCTGGCCTCCTCAGTAAACTTGGTGTGTGCGGAGATATGGAGAACATGCGATCGGCGAGAC
>CAZPBV010000119.1:234-9779 GCA_964584675.1 uncultured Bdellovibrionales bacterium | reverse complement strand
TGCACCGGTTTAGTAAAGAGCTGTAGCAGGTAGCCGTCGTCGTCGCGATCTACCAGGATGCCAAGATCGGCAATAACACCCAGGTCTTCTTTGATGCTCCCGACGCGCTTTGGCACTTCGTCATAGTAGACTTTTGGAACTTGCAGAAAGACTACGCCCCGCTTTCTCATTTCAGAGACGGTGTGAATAATGTCCTTAGTCTGAAGGGCAACATGCTGCACCCCCGGTCCATAGTTATATTCCAAATACTCTTCAATTTGGGATTTGCGCTTACCCTGGGCCGGTTCATTGATGGGGAATTTTATTTTGCCGCTGCCGTCTTTCATTACCTTGGACATGAGAGCCGAGTACTCAGTCGAGATGTCTTTGTCTGAAAAGTGCTGGAGCTGTGAAAATCCAAGTACACGCTCATAGAACTGCACCCAGTGATTCATTTTTCCAAGCTCGACATTGCCGACAATGTGATCAATGCACAGGAGCCCCAGATCCGTTTGGCTCGGGGGGCGGGGAAAGATCTTATCGAAGGCTTCAAATCCAGGCCAAAAGAGTCCTCGATAATTACATGATTCCACAAGTGAGTGGCGAGTATCTCCATAGGTTTTTATTGCCGCATGCCAGAGGGGACCGTCGGGACTCTCTATCAGAGTCGGAGTCTTCGCACTAATCGCGCCACGCCGCATGGCCTCGTCGTAAAAGGCGCGGCAGTCAGAAACCCTAAATGCTACGTCGCAAACATGGTCAGAATGCAGATGAACGGCTGCCGCTATTTCGGAAGTGGGCCTCAAGGCCGAAGTTAAAACCAGGAAAATTTTATTTTGTCTAAGAACATAGCTGGTTGATTCCCTATGTCCGGTCTCAGGCCCGCGGTAAGCCAGAACCTCAAATCCAAAGGCGTGGGAATAATACTGAGCGGCTTGGCGGGCATTGCCGACGAGCAGCTCGAGATGATGAATCCCATCAATGGCCAGAGGATCGCTTGTCATACTTGTTTATTACTGTAACATTCGGGCTAAGGTAGAGCCATATGATGAGCGATAGCACAGCGGTTATTTTGGGAATCTTAGAAGGATTGACCGAGTTTATTCCGGTTTCGAGCACCGGGCACTTAATTTTACTTGGCTCTGCCCTGGGAGCCCAGGGGCCGGCAGCGGAAACTTTTGAGATATTTATTCAGTTGGGCGCAATTTTAGCCGTGGTGGCGCTTTATTTTCGGCGGTTCTGGGGATTATTGCCGCGCTCAGAATCTCAACGTCAAAACAGTTTTTGCGGCTGGCGGGGGATTTCTTTGATGGCAGTAGCCTGCCTGCCGGCCTTTGTTCTTGGCGCTTTGTTTGGTTCAAAACTGAAGGAGTACCTCTTTAATCCGCTCTCTGTTGCTGTGGCCCTCATTTTTGGTGGTATTGCCATGGTGTTCGTTGAAAAACGTCTCAGCCATCGTGCGCGTATTACGGATGTAGACGGCATAGGGTATACCGAGGCGTTGTGTATCGGCCTGTTTCAATGTGTTGCCATGTGGCCGGGGATGTCGCGTTCCGCCAGCACTATCATTGGCGGCATGGTGGTGGGCTTGCAGCGCACCGTGGCAGCCGAGTTCTCATTCTTGGTTGCCGTACCCGTAATGACGGCGGCTACCTGCTACGATCTTCTGAAAAGCCTTTCCTTTCTAAGCTTTGATGACGCGCGCGCGTTTATTATCGGGTTCATCGTCTCGTTTGTCGTGGCGCTCGTTGCCATTCGATTCTTTATACGTCTCCTGGGAACATGGACGCTGTGCCCTTTTGCCTATTACCGAATTGTGCTCGGAGTAGTGGTGCTCGCGGTACTTGGTTTGTGATGGCCTATCAGCCCGCCCTTTCAGGGAGGCATAACAAGATAGCCCCAAGGACGCAGAGGAGAGCTCCTGTCCATTGCAGTGGCGAGCAATTGGCCGTAAACCCCGGCGCCATGTCTGCCATCATGGTGGATGCAACAAGTACGAACACGGGGAAAACAAAGATGATCCCTTGGGCGTAGCCCGGATTTGCCGCTTGTTCTATTGCCTTCAGTTGGCCGAGGTCGCCAAGATTGCTCAGAAAGCCACATAGCACGATGAGGATCCAGCCTTTGGTGCCGATATCAGGCAAACTATCGAGAGCGAGTAGCTTCGGCAGCAGGCATATGGCCGCGCTCAATTTAAAAACAAAAATCACCACAACAGGATGTTGGCGCTGATTCATCATCCAGCGGAAGGCGAGGGTAATGCAGGAAATGATGAGCATTGCCGCCAGCGCATGGAGAAGCCACATAAGATTCTATCTCACTGCGAAAGACAAAGAACCCCGATGATAATGAGCACAAGCCCTAGTACCTTGGGGGCGGAAAAAGGGGTCTTCCATAGGAATGTAGATAGAACGGAGACCACCAACGACTGTGCGCCTATGATGGCCGGAGGTAATCCCGGACTGGGGGCCCCGGCAATTGCCTGTGCCTGAAACACATTGGCGAAATAGGCAAGCACACCCACCCCGGCAAGGATACTGATTCCCGCCGGAGAACTTTGGCGCCGAAAATTCCAAAAGAAAGGGAGCGCCATCAGTGCAGCGGTGCCAAAGGTTCCCCCGACGATGGTTGGCGCCGACACGCCTTGGTTGCTAAGAAGTTTGAAGGCAATGGTAATAGCGCCAAAGCATACCGCAGCAAGCAGCGCCGCAGGTATCCATAAGAGGGTTCGACTTGCCATGCTCGGTGAATAGTTTCACGGAAGTGTCTGAAAGAATAGTGGGAAAAAGGAAGTGCTGGAAGTCAGGTCCAGTATGGGAGGAGGTAGACGCCCTAAACGTCCCGCCGAAGAAGCTCTGCACCGGGGCTCTTTAGGGCGTCTACCTCTCAGAAGTTTCATAGCCGCATTCTGCAACAAACCTAACAAAACCTATGAAACCTCGCGCACCACACTTCAAAAGAAGTGTGCGGCTAAACAGATGAAACAGAATGATAAGGCCGTATGAATCCTGCAAGGTGACGGTAAGGTCACTCGCACCAAACAAAACAATTGAGAATTGCTCTCGAAACCTGCTCAAAACCTAGGAAAACAATGTCGACCTGCTCCCAGCGCTTCGTCCATGTTCAATACATCGATGAAGCTCTGGAATGGAAAATCTTCTACCCGTCTTTCCCCGCTTGTATGAGTAGTATCGGCAGATATTGCGGTTTTGCTTCAGCTATTTTTTGTAAAAAAGAAAGTTTCTAGAATTCATAATTCGCAGTACACTTGCAGGGTTACCGAGGCGTGTTTTTATTTCAGCTAATTTGGGGGCTTCGTGAGTATTAAGTTTTTGATGGTTAGAATAGGTGCCGCATTGTTGCTGCTTGGTTGCCTTGGTTGTACCACTGATAGCGGCGGCGATTCGGATGAGACGGAATCTCCGCCTCCCGTAGTCGATCCGGACCCGACTCCTGTAACCAGCGCGGGGGAAATTACAGATTTTTTATGGAAGCCACAGTCTGATGGCGGATATAATCCCGGCCTCCTTGTTATCTTGGTAGATCCGTGTGACGTGGTTGTTTTGGTAAATGGAGAGGAACTGACCGACTTTGGCCCCGGTAACGGACGTTGCACGACAGCCCGTAGTTTGACAAAGTCGGGATGTGGATACGGAGCCAATGCAAGAGTACAGGTGTTGGATAGTTTTACCCGATTGCCCTATCTATTTCCGGGGGGCCTTGATACGTACACCATTCCGAATGGCTGCAATCGGGTAGAGTTTAAGCTATAACTCTCGCAGAACGAGCTAAATTCATGATAGCCGAATTCGTAGCGCGGCTTGAGGGTAGGGTACGGGCGCAGTTGGTACGCGCGCTCCGGCCTTCTCTTGCCGTACGACTCTATTCTAAAGGTCGAAAGGGATTCTTGAGGCGCCTGGTTGAGGAGCGACCACCGTACTATGTGCCGCCGGTTGAATTGGAAACTCGTTGTTGGGGCCTTACTTTTAGATCCCCAATCTTCAATGCGTCGGGAATTTTTAAGAACGGCGAAGGGTATGAACTGGTGGCGCGACAGGGAGCTGGCGCGTATTTGGCGGGGACGACGACCGCCCATCCGCGTCAGGGAAATGAGAGATTGGGAGTGGCGCTTCCCTTTGCGCCCTACCCACAGTCGGGTTCTTCCTCCAATTGGCTGGGGCTCCCTAATATTGGAGATGCCGAGGTTGCCAGCCGTTTGTCCAAAATTCAGCGAGTGCCGGGAGTCCCAATCGGAGTGAGCATCATGGGCGACCCTGAGCTATCAGGACAGGAGAAGCTTTCGCAGCTCGTGTTGGGAATGCGTCGCTACCAGCAGGCGGGAGTAGACTTTATTGAGCTGAATGAGAGTTGTCCGAACACGGCCGAGGGGCGTCCGCGCCACTCCGAGTTAAAGGAGCGTATTGCGTTTGTCAGTCAAAACTTTCTTGTCTCCAATCGAGGTGGAGGGGCTAAGGAGGTTCCCGTAGTTCTCAAGTTCTCAAATGATGTCGACCATACGCAAATTCCTTATTTGCTTGAGTTGATAATAGAGCTTGGCTTTCATGGGGTTAACTTTGGCAATACCTCTACCGCTTATGCCAGGCATCGAGCCGCGGTGCATCCGGCCGAACTCCCGCTCTTTGATTATTTTACCTCATCATTCGGGGGGGGCATCGGGGGGCGGGCGCTCAAGAGATGCTCCGTGGAGCTTGTTTCAGCTTCCGCAAAATTTTTGCGCGAACACCGGCCGCCTCGTGAATTCCATATCATTCGGACAGGTGGTGTGGAGACAGCGCAGGATGTGCTTGATTCGCTGCAGGCGGGTGCGTCCCTAGTGCAGTGGTTTTCTGGGTACTTCGAGGCGTTTAGCCGTTGGGGGCACGGACTGCAAAGACAACTTGACCATGAGCTGCTAGCTCTTATGAGGAGTGAAGAGATAAAAACAGTGAGGGATATGGCGCTGCCAGGAAGGTAGAAAGTGTTTACTCAATAAACCCGCCCTGAGCGTGCTCCGCTATCTGAGTGGCAAAGTATGTAATGATAAGATCTGCTCCAGCACGTTTGAAGCCGGTGATCATTTCACTCACTATCTTTTCTTCGTCAATCCAGCCCTTTTCTGCAGCGGCCTTGACCATGGCGTACTCTCCGCTAACGTTGTAGACGGCGAGGGGCACATCAAAATGAGACTTTACGGCGTGAATGATATCCATAAAGGCCAGCGCAGGCTTAACCATCACAATATCGGCGCCTTCATGAATATCGAGAGCCACTTCTCTCAGCGCTTCCTGGCGATTGGCTGGGTCCATCTGGTAGCCCTTTCTGTCGCCGTACTGAGGAGCCGATTGTGCCGCGTCTCGGAAGGGACCATAAAAGGCCGACGCAAATTTTGCCGCGTAGCTCATAATCGGGAGGTGGGAAAATCCTGCCGCATCGAGACCAGATCGTATGGCCTGCACCGCTCCATCAATCATGCCGCTCGGCGCAATCATGTCGCTGCCGGCTTGAGCGTGTGAGAGTGCCTGCTTCACGAGGCCTTCCAGGGTTGCGTCGTTATCAAGGCGGCCTTCCTTCATGATGCCGCAGTGACCGTGCGAGGTGTATTCGCAAAAACAAAGATCGGTAATCAAGGTCAAATCCGGAAGAGTCTCCTTAAAGGCGGAGAGCGCTTGCTGAATAATGCCATCTCCTTGCCAAGAAGAGCTTCCGGTATCGTCCTTTGACTGTGGAATGCCAAACAGGAGCACCGCCGGAATGCCGGCATCGCGAATGCGTTTCCCTTCTTCGAGGGCGAGGTCGATGCTCCAATTATACTGGCCTGGCATGGAGGCTATCGTGCGCTTCACGTTTCGACCAGGCACGACGAATAGTGGCATAATCAAATCGCAAATGTGAACCCGTGATTCGCGCACCATGGAGCGCAGCGACGAAGTAGCGCGAAGTCGTCTGAGACGTGTGCTTGGAAAGGAGGACGGTGCTTCGCTCACCTTATTACCTATTTATTATCCTTTGAGGCTTCGTCTACAAAGGTCTTAAAAACTCTTAGCCAGCGAGCAAAGTGTTCAGGCAAGGCGTCGGGCCGCTTCGTTGCTCCGGCCACTAAGGCTTCGGGATGACATTGCACGCCCAAGAAGAACTGCCGACCTTTGCCTTCAACCGCCTCAATGACTCCATCGGGCGCTGTAGCCACCACGCGCAATTCAGAAGACACTCGATTGACTGCTTGGTGGTGAGAAGAGTTCACTAAGAGCGATTCTACCCCGAGCAGCTCGGCCAAGAGAGAGTTTTTTTCGATGTGTATCGTATGCTGGGCGCGTGGGCCATCCACCGCATCATCCGGAAGGCGATGTTCTACAGAAGACGGCAGTTGAGACTCGAGATCTTGGTGCAAGGAACCGCCAAGAGCGACATTCACAACCTGGATGCCGCGGCAGATGGCGAGTGTCGGCAGGCGCCTGGCGTAAGCTTGCTTCACAAAAGCCATCTCTGCCAGATCTCGCTCGCGCGAAATTGTTCCCAGTTTTGGGTGGGGCTCCTCGCCATAGAAGGAAGGATCGACGTCTTCGCCTCCGGTAAGGAGCATGCCGTCAATTGAATCGAGTATCGTCGTCAAGTCACCCTGGTCATCAATGACGGGGAGGCCAATGGGAATACCACCGGCCTGAATAACGGCCCCGGCATAAGGAAGGTGGTGGCCGATGAGGGGAGACGAAAGATCCGGGCGGGTAAGAACTCTTGAGGTAATTCCGATAAGCGGTTTATGAGCCATGGGGCCTCCGTTGCACTTATTTTTACGCCTGCATGACTAATCTATCAAGCATGATAGCGCAAGCGGAACGCACGGAGAGGTGATTATAGTCGCCTGGGCCGCAAATAGGCTCTAAAAAATAGTCCGCGCGGGCCAGTAACTCGTCAGACATGCCCCAGCCAGTCCCCAGCATGAGGAGATGTGGGAACGTCGATTGGCGTAAAATAGCGCCCATCTCGCCAAAACTTGTGCGGGCAGACCCTGGGCGCGCTGAAGTTGCGACTAGTTTCGGTAGGGCGTGGTATTCGACTTCAATCGAAGTAATTGCCTCATCAAGCGAGCCTACAATGCGAACTAATTCAAGAGCCTCTTTGCGGTTGGGATTGTAGGTGGCCCCGAAGCCTTCCTCCCAGTGGCCCTTGAGAGTGCGTGACAGTTTGCGAAGGGTGGCTGAGGGGTGGGCGATGTAGAGGGCATTGGCCCCGTATGTGCGGCTACTGCGGGCAATATCGTGCACATCTATCAGGGTGAGAGACGTCGTAACGTGAGTGCCGTGTTTATCCACCATATCCTCGTGCAGCAGAATGATATTGAGGTTTGAACTGGTCATGACTTATCCGGCTTACGGGTGAGGAGGTTGGGGCGCAGGAGCTCTGTTCGTGCTCGACTCTGTTCTTTACGCCATGCCGCAATTCTTGCGTGATTACCGCTCAGGAGAGCCTCGGGAACTAACTGCCCTCGAAATTCACTTGGCCGTGTGTAGTGGGGGGCCTCAAGCAACATTTCGCTGCCAAAAGATTCTTCGAAAACAGAATCTGGATTTCCCAGAACTCCGGTTCTCAAGCGAAGCACCGATTCAATTACTACCATGGCGGGAACTTCTCCACCCATGAGCACGAAATCCCCGATAGAAAGTTCCTCGGTAACGCACAAGTCAATTACTCGCTGGTCGACGCCTTCGTAGCGGCCGGCCACCAGGATAAGGTTATCGAGCGTGCTCAAAGCTTTCGCCTTTGCTTGGGTGAAGAGCGGTCCGCCTGCGCTCATGAGAATAACGGGGGCTGTGGGGAGAGAGGCTCGGGAGTGTTCGATGGCCGCGCACAAGGGTTCCGGTTTCATAACCATGCCAGCGCCGCCTCCAAATGGGGCGTCGTCAACTTGGTAGTGCGGCGGGCTGGCAAAGTCTCTAATATTGGAGCAGGTCACATCCAGGAGTCCGCGCTCGATAGCCTTACCTACCAAACTGGTGGAGAGAAAACTATCGAACAGTTCTGGGAAAATTGAAAGGAGGTGAACTTTGAGCGTCCCGGACGCAGCCTCCATATAGTCAATACCTCCCGCATCGAACGAGAGCGATCCGATGAACGCTACTTAGCCTTTGAAGCCTTGGCAGATTTACCGGAAGCGCGTGCACGCTCCTTTCTCTTGCGTCGCTGTTCCTGAGTTTTGGCACGCTGATGTTTTTCCCTCTCTTCGAGAAGACCGGGAAATGCCTTGATGACGATGTTTCGAGTAGTCTCGGTGAATTGAGCTCCCACAGATGCCCATTTCTTAACCTTGTCTTCTTTCAGCTTAACGAGAGCAGGATTTGAATTCGTATCGTAAGTCCCCAAAATATCCAAAAATCGTCCGTCTCGCTTTGCGCCTTTCGGTGAAGCCACGATGCGATAGAAAGGCCTACCCTTTGAACCATGCCGTGCCAAATGAACTGTAACTGCCACTGTCTAAAATCCTCAATTCCAAAAAATATACAAGGGCCGAATACTACCTCAATTTCACTAAATAATTCAAGATCCGCCTCAAAATACAACGGTTATAGACGCTTTCTTAGTAAATATCCTCAAGCTTTCCATCGGGCTATAGTCTTGGTCGTCAATTGATTTTGACGAGCCGTCGCTTTACAGTCAAGGCACCCATAAAGGCACGTAGCTCAGTTGGTTAGAGCGCTTGCTTCACACGCAAGAGGTCGAGGGTTCGAATCCCCCCGTGCCTAGTACCATTCACCATTGCATTCACCATTGCCTCAGTGACTTTGTGGAAAATTCCGGTCAAAAAGTAGCCCTAACGAAGACTTAAATCATCAGAAATATAGATGGGTTAGGTGGAGAAATTTTAGGAAACTCTTGATCTAATCCTTCGATAAGTACTCGTGTGTTGATACTTTAAGAGGAGGAATTAGAGATGTTTAAGGTTCATCAGGTGATAACTTCAAATACCCTTCGAAAGCGCTTCGGCGATATCTGCCGTGAACTGGAGGGACAACCTCAGGCTGTTCTTGTTCTTCAGCGTCGGGGAGCAAAGCTGGTCCTTGTAAATGCCGAAATCTTTCAGGATTTGCTCGATTTCCGTTTCGGATCAGTGGGTGCTAAGAGAGACGAAGAGTCGTTAGAGGATTACTTCAGTGACTCTTGTCGTGTTCCCTAAACATGCGCTTTGCTTGCCAATACTTCGCAAAGTCTCTGAGAATAGGCAGGATGGGGGCGGTCGGTGCTAGAGGTTATTTTTTGTTTTTTTCGTCGTTGCCAGCGTCATCAACGATGCTCGCATCAACGGTCATGCGTACCGCTTGAGTAATGACTTCCTTTTTGCCGGGAGGTAGGGCACCGCTCTCGACTAGTTTTTCCGCTTCTTCACTTATCATTTGAAAGAGCTGCTGCCGCTCAGCCATTGTCATGATGCGGGTTGGCCGGCGTTTACCAATGGCCCCGGCTCCGCGCACATCAGAGATTTCGCCAGTCGGCTTAATAGCGCCGACTTTCCCGACTGCCGAGGTGTTTGATACGGTCTGAGCTCCCTTAGTCGCTCCGACCTCAGCACTTTT
>CAZPBV010000119.1:0-224 GCA_964584675.1 uncultured Bdellovibrionales bacterium | reverse complement strand
TCTTGTCTCCAATTTTCTTGGTCATATGCCGCGCCCCGCTCGCTGTCCCTCAAATACTCTCGTAAATGGCCCATCAGGGGAAGCACGTTTTAATTTGAGGGCAATATGCCTAAGTCCGGGGCGTATGCGAGGCCGTCCAGCCTGGCTCTTGGCCCCATGGGCTTTCCTCCCGGTGGATAGACCCTTCATGAGATAGCCCAAGAGGACCTTATGTTCCCGTATTA
>CAZPBV010000118.1:0-9793 GCA_964584675.1 uncultured Bdellovibrionales bacterium | reverse complement strand
TCCCATCAAACAGGTGCAAGGAAGAATCAAGAGAAAGAGAACGGTCAACCACTACCCGCAGAGGTTGGCGTGCTCCCGGTAAACGCGCTGTCAGTCGCGGATTATCAAGTCGTGCGGTTGCAGTCCCTATGAGTATCGCTTGCTCCTGGGAACGCCATAGATGTACGAGTGCTCTGGACGCTTCGGAACTAATCCACCGTGATGCTCCGTCCGAGCGAGCGAGAAACCCATCTTGGGTCTGAGCCCATTTGAGTATGACATAGGGGCGTTTACGAGCATGGAAGGTCACGAAGCGGCGGTTCAGCTCGCGGCACTCTGGCTCCAGCATCCCGGTTCGAACGCGCACCCCCGCTTGCGCTAGCTGAGCTGCACCTTTTCCCGCAACCTTATGAAAGGGATCAAGCATTCCTATGACAACATCTGAAATGCCATGCCTAAGGATGAGATCGGTACAGGGAGGGGTCTTTCCATGGTGGCAGCATGGCTCCAAATTGACATACAGCGTTGAACGTTCCAATGGGACTCCTCGGGCCAATGCACTTGCAATTGCCTCCGCTTCGGCGTGTGGTCCGCCAAACTCACGATGCGCTCCCAAGACGGTAGGGTGCCCGCGGTGTTCAATGACGGCACCGACATAAGGATTTGGTTCAACAAGCCCGACCCCAAGACGAGCCTGTTTAAGACACAGGTTCATCATGTCAGCGGCATGTTGATGAGCGATCGGAGTTCCGGCTATCCCTTTTTGAGTCATAGTTTGTTATAATCACCACGTTTATCGTTCTCTGTGACGATACCCATGCAGAAATTTGATTTCTTAGTGATTGGTGGTGGTATAGCAGGTTTGACCTATGCCTTGGAAGTTGCAAAGCATGGCACGGTAGCAGTTCTCTTTAAAAAGTCTCGTGAGGAATCATCTACCGCTTGGGCGCAGGGCGGTATTGCCGCGGTAACGGGAAGTGATGACAATTTTGCGCTACATATATCCGATACGCTCTCAGCCGGCGCTGGTCTTTGTCACTCCGACGTGGTCGAATTGGTCGTGCGGGAAGGCCCTACTCGACTTGAAGAATTGATTCGGCTGGGTGCTCATTTTGACCGCAATCCAGATAATTCGGGATATCATCTGCACAAGGAAGGCGGCCACTCACGAAGGCGTATTTATCATGCCGCTGACGCTACCGGGTTTGAGATTCAGCAGACGCTCATTCAGGCCGCTTCCCATCAGCAGAATATTCGCTTTTTTGACCATGCCTTAGCGGTCGATCTTATCACGACGCACAAAATCGGGGGGCGCTATTCAGGCGGCGTTAACCGGGCTCTTGGGGCATATGTGTTAGATGCGGGAGGAGCAATTGAGCCTATCCTGGCGTCCAAGACCTTAGTGGCTACCGGCGGTGTTGGAAAAGTCTATCTTTATACCTCAAACCCAGATGTCGCCACCGGCGATGGTATTGCCATGTGTTACCGAGCCGGATGTTCAGTGGCAAACATGGAGTTCTTTCAGTTTCACCCAACATGTTTATTTCACCCCGAGGCAAAGACCTTTCTCATTACTGAAGCCATGCGTGGAGAAGGCGCGCGGCTCAGACGCATCAACGGTGAAACGTTTATGCACAAGCATCACAAACTTGAGGAGTTAGCGCCCCGTGACATTGTGGCTCGCGCCATCGACTATGAAATGAAACAGCACGGTGAAGAGTATGTGTTGTTGGATATTACCCATAAGCCAGCGGACTTTATTAAGGAGCACTTTCCGACCATTTATCAACGCTGCCTGAGTTATGGATTTGATATTACCCGCCAGCCCATTCCGGTTGTTCCAGCTGCTCATTATTGTTGCGGAGGAGTGGTATGTGACTCCAATGGAAAGACGGAAATAGAAGATCTTTATGTAGCCGGTGAGTCTGCGTGCACGGGTCTCCATGGTGCCAATCGTCTTGCATCCAATTCATTGCTCGAAGGGCTAGTGTTTGGATATCGCGCAGCGGCACATTCAATTCTGCAATTTGATTCTTCCACCAGGGCTGCGCCGGTTCCTCTGTGGGATTCTGGTAGCGCGGTTGACAGCGACGAGGAGGTGGTGATTACTCAAAATTGGGATGAGATTCGTCGTTTTATGTGGAATTTTGTTGGTATTGTCCGAAGTAACAAGCGGCTCGAACGCGCGCTCAAGCGTAGCGAAATGCTGGAACGGGAAATTCAAGAGTATTATTGGAATTTCAAAGTTAAGCCGGACCTATTGGAGTTACGTAATCTCAGCCTTGTGGCGAACTTAGTCATTCGTTCCGCCCTCTGGCGCAAGGAGAGCCGGGGACTTCATTATAATTTGGATTATCCTCTTCCCAGCGATACTTTTGTGCGGGATACCTTGATTTCAAGCGCGAAGGGGCCTAATTAGTTAGAAGGTAATCGGTATCCTAGGAGAAGGTAAAGGCATGTCAGCACCGGCTCAGAAATTTCCTTTTGATTTTAAACGCGAGGTTCTTGATCCGGCCGCATGTCGAAGCAAACTGCCGTCTATACAGGATGATGTATGGGTGTATCGTTACTCTTATCAGACCTCTCCTGGCGCATCCAATAGTGTTTTGAGCATTGCGACCCTGGGTGAGCCGAATTCGGGAAAGCTCTCTTTGGGCGGTTTTCGCATAGTTCCGGCAGCGCGCGCCGCCATTCGGGGGTTTGATTGCGATAATGAGGCGATTGGTCTGGCGTGTGGAATGGAGGAGAAAGTTTCTTGGTCTCGTCTTATGCACGTTGGGGGGCCGCTTGCGTCAGAACGAATTCAGTCGATAGTAGGTGGCAAATGTGTGCTGCTACCTTCCTCTGGAGCTCGGGTGGGAGAGTCTCATGACAAGGAAACCCTCCTTGCCGCGGCGCACTGTTTAAATGACATGGAACGCATATCAGGTGTGCATATCACCACCGGCCAAGATTTGGGTCATGGAATTCTTTCGGATGGCTCAACGCATTCTTTGCAATACTTACACGAGCATTTTCGAGGAAGCATTCTTTCTGACACTTCTCAGCCAACGGCAGAAGGAAATTTTCAGGTTCTTAAGGGAATGCTGAAAGGACTTGGAATAACCATTTCGGCTGCTCAGGTGGGCCTTATCGGATGCGGTAATATCGGACGGTTCATGCTACAGCGACTACAGGATGAAGGTGCCCAGGTCACGGTGCTGGAGTCATCAGCCGCCACACGAGAGGAATTACAGGCACGGGGAGTCCGCGTCATGGCGCCTGATGAGAAATCAAATTTTCTTTCCCTTCCCTTGGACGCCATTGCCGTGAACGCAAGCGGGGGTTCTCTCGATCCCGAGGCGGTTCAGTGTATTTGTAAGAATAGCAGGCTGTCAGTTCTGTGTGGCAGCGAGAATTTAGCTATGCCCGATCCATCGCAGGTTACTTATCTGATGAAGGCGCGGAAAGTGTATTGTCCAACCGAGCTTGGGGGAATGATGGGGTATCTTACGGCAGTTGAAGAGTACCTGTGCCAGGAATCGGGCCGTGTCTTTGATATTAATGAAATGTTTCTGGCCGCTCAGAAACTCTATGACGGCGGGCTTCGCGCTGCACAGACGGTTGTAGAAAATAATTTCGAAATCTCATTTGAAGAAGCAGTCAAAGTCGTTTACCGATAATACGTTGAATTCTCTGAAGAACTGCTTCAAAATCCCCATCCAGGCGTGCGGTGTAATCGCGTCAAGAGGTGTTCAATTTATTACGCACTCTTAGTCTTTTTTCGCCTCCGGATGTCATGATATTGGAGCGCCGGTCGATAAGGCTATTATACCGAAGGACATTGAAAGTGTCTGAAGGTCCCCGGACGGAGAACACCATACCGGCCGCACGATACGGTCAAAATCGGTTAGACTTTGACCATCTAAGTCCGGGTTTCATCGACGGCCAGAAGATAGGAGTTTTCTCCTTCCTTTGTTCTCTTGTAGCGAGGAGGGATGCGAGGAGACGACAGTGAAGTTGTTATGACAGCGAGGTTGTATTCATATGTCAGAAAAGATAAGCCCCCACCATTCTTCATCATTTGACAGATTAAAGACAGCAGTTACACGAAAGGAAACCGAGCGTTCTGGCACCGATCCCCGGCAAACCGTGCAGGCGGCTATTAGTCGATCAGCCTCGGACAATACGTCGGCTGCTGGTCTCATTGCGATTGCAGCCGAAATTGATCCCCATGGAGGAGCTCGTTCTGAAGTTGCTAAAGCTAACGAGGCGTCGTCGCGCTCATCAGTTCGTGATGTCGAACGAGCGGCGGACCTTGCAAGGAAAGTTGCAAATCGAATTGCCTCACGCGAAGACGAGGCCCTCGGCGCGATTAAGGAGCCGGAGCCGGAGCGAGTCAAGGATCTTCTTTCGTAAGAGCCAGGAACGAACGCTAGCAGCCCGCTCAAGAACTCTCACGCAAAGCGTGTTTTCCAAGGGCCCAAGGCCACGCATCGAGCAACTTAAGGGCTGGCAGAGGCGTAAATACTTACGCCGCCTTTGCCATGTGCTTCTCGTGTTGCGGGGACTTCTCGGCAACTATAATTCTCATGTTGTAGAAAGACCGAACGACGAAGACTAGGCCGAGGATGAAAAACACAATCCCAAACCAAGAAGCCATGGCAGGCGCCTTCACCGCGATTTCCACCGCCAACAGGCCAAATAAAGTGGTGAACTTAATAATTGGATTTAGAGCAACCGACGATGTATCTTTGTAAGGATCTCCCACAGTGTCGCCGACTACGGTAGCGGCATGAAGTGGTGTGCCCTTCTCGCGCAAGTCAACCTCGACAAACTTCTTTGCATTATCCCAGGCTCCTCCGGCATTTGCCATAAAAATAGCCTGAAACAGACCAAAAATGGCGATGGACACCAAGTAGCTCGCAAAGAAAGTAGGGCTAAAGCAGGCAAAGGCCAATGTCAAGCAGAAGATGACACCAAAAATGTTGAGCATTCCTGCTTGCGCAAACTGGGTGCAGATTTTCACAACTTCTTTTGAATCTTTAACAGAAGCTGCCTGAGCAGAATCAAGTCTAATGTTCTTCTTAATGAACTCAACTGCACGGTATGCCCCCGTGGTAACAGCCTGCATGGAGGCCCCGGTGAACCAATAAATAACAGCCCCTCCGGTAATCAATCCCAAGAGGACCGTTGGGTCGAGCAAATCAAGCTTAAGCTTAAGAAGAAGGATAATGGAAAAAATCATGGTTGTTGCACCAATGACTGCGGTGCCAATCAGCACCGGCTTGGCGGTAGCCTTAAAGGTGTTACCTGCCGAATCGTTCTCTTCAAGTAGTAACTTGCCTCTCTCAAAGTCAGGGTCAAATCCAAAGTTTTTGCGTACATCGTCGCGGATATTGGGGACTTGCTCGATCTGAGACAGCTCAAATACCGACTGGGCATTGTCGGTCACCGGTCCATAGCTATCCACTGCGATGGTAACGGGACCCATGCCGAGAAAACCAAACGCCACAAGGCCAAAGGCAAAAACTGCAGGGTAGATCATAAAACTATCAAGACCTTGGGATGAAGTGAGAAAGGCCACCATCATGAGGCCAACAATGACGATTCCTTTCCAGAACGCGCTGAAGTTTCCGGCAACCAGTCCAGAAAGAATGGTCAGCGATGCTCCCCCTTCCCGTGAAGCGTTCACAATTTCATGGACATGCTTTGACTTGGCCGAAGTAAATACCTTGGTGAATTCCGGAATGAGAGCGGCAGCTAACGTTCCGCAGCTAATGATGGTGGAAAGTTTCCACCACAGTCCCGCGCCGAGGTTGCTCAAAAGCTCGTAACTGACAGCATAGGTTACCCCAATCGAGATGAGGGAAGTGACCCATACGAGAGACGTAAGCGGCGCTTCAAAGTCAAACTTCTGCGCATTTCCGTATTTTGCTTTGGCGATAGAACCGTTAATCCAGTAGGAAGCGACCGAGGTGACCACCATCAAAATTCTCATTGCAAAGATCCACACAATGAGGGTCGCTTGAAGCGCAGAATGATTAGCCTGGGCGGTAATTCCTGACTCAATGGTTCCGGTCATGCCTACTCCCAGAACAATGAAGCTGATTAAGGCCACACCGGTAACACCATAGGTTTCAAACCCATCGGCGGTCGGGCCGACGGAATCTCCCGCATTGTCGCCAGTACAATCGGCTATTACCCCGGGGTTACGCGCATCGTCTTCCTTGATGTTAAACACGATCTTCATCAAATCAGAACCAATGTCAGCGATCTTGGTAAAAATACCGCCACAGATTCTAAGAGCTGATGCTCCCAGGGACTCGCCGATGGCAAATCCCACAAAACACGCACCGGCATTTTCGGATGGAACAAACAGAAGAATGAAAGTCATCATGATGAGTTCAACGCAGATGAGAAGAACGCCAATGGACATTCCCGAACGCAATGGAATCTCCATAACCGGGTAGGGCTTTCCCTGAAGGGAAGCAAAAGCGGTACGGCTATTTGCGAGGGTATTAATTCTGATGCCGAACCAAGCGACTGAAAAAGATCCAAGAATGCCCAATACCGACCACAAAAGAATTGAAATAACTTTTGGAACCTCCAGTCCTTGGAGGGCGTAGAAGTAATAGGCAATGCAAGCCCCAATGATACACTCCAGCATCACCAAAAATTTACCCTGCTGAAATAGGTAGGTTTTGCAGGTTTCGTATATGAGATTTGACACGTTAAGCATCGACTGATGAGCCGGCATGGCCTTAATGTGGCTGTATTCGTACAAGCCAAAGGCCATTCCAAGAAGGCAAATGACGACGCCGCCAACCAGAATCCCATGCCCGGACAGGGACATGCCGAGAACATTGAACTGCACATCGAGAGAGGGGATGTGTAGGTCCACTTCACCCGCGAACGCCGGGGAAGCCTGCAGCAATGAAGCAGCTAAGGCAACAACAAGTGCTCCAAAAGCTCCCAAATTACAAAAAGAAAACAATGAATATTTGATGTGCTTGCTCATAATAATCACTTTCCGTAAGGTTAGTAACAACTTAGGGTCGTATAGTTATCGGAATCAGAGCGTTTGGTAAAGCTTTCTGGTCAAAAAACTTGTCCTTTGCCGACTTTCGTGTCAGGGGACGTTTCCATCGTAATGACTTAAAGTAGCGGTAATGTTTGGCATTTGTTAAGGTATGGGGTTCGTTTCTGAGGGTAATAGGCCTATGAAAGATATTTTTGTTGGTATTGTCGCTGTCGCGTTGGGTTGGGGTCCAGGAAGTCTCCTGGCTGAGTCGCATTCCTCCCTTGCTCCCATCTCTCAGGATCAAAATGCCTTTCTCGCGCAGACCGGTGTCCAAGAACCTGCAGAGGGCGATACCACTCAACCCCTTCCTAAGCAGACACCTCAGGTTGAAGAGCCTATTCAAACCTTTGATGTGCTTGATGAGGGAGAAGATTTGCCCGAGGATGATTAGAGGTACCTTTCCAACTTGTGACTGCGGCCAAGATTAAACTCAAAGACTACCTCGTTGCCGCTGGAATTGCAGAGACTTCTGAACGGGCTGAGGCATTGGTACTTGGCGGCTATATATATGTAGATGGCCAGCCGGCGCGTAGCTCGGGACAAGTGGTACGCCCAGATAATTGCGTAACTGTTCATGGCCTTAAGCAGTATGTGGGGCGCGGAGCCCTGAAACTTGAGCACGCTTTGGACGTCTTCGACATTCAGGTTAGTAGACGAGTTTGTGCCGATATTGGGGCGTCTACAGGAGGATTTACTCAGATTTTGTTGAAAGCAGGAGCCTCAAAGGTTTTTGCGGTTGACGTCGCATATGGGGAATTGGCGTGGAGTTTGAGAAAGGACCCTCGTGTCGTCGTCCTGGAACGAACGAATGCAAGACTATTGGACGCCCTTCCTCAGAAAGTGAGTGTCGTAACAGTTGACGTGTCCTTTATTTCTCTAGCGCTCATTCTTCCAAAGGTGCCTGGGTGGCTTGAAGAACATGGTCCACGGGACATCATTGTGCTCGTTAAGCCGCAATTTGAAACACCAGCTGAAAACGTTCCGGAAGGTGGAATTGTACGTGATCCCCGCCTGCATAGAGCTGCCGTCGAAAAAATTGCGGATTGCGCGAAACACCTTCATTTCCCTGTCAGGGGTCTAGCTCCTTCTCCCATCGAGGGAGCGGAAGGAAATAGAGAGTTTCTTCTCTGGCTGCAACCTGGGACCGGGGATGACGGAGACTTATCAGAGATGTTCAACAGAGCCGGTTTGGGGGGTAGTTGAAAGTTTTTCAACAAAACATTAATGTTCCGTTTCTCTTGAAGGCCAGTAGCTCAGTTGGTAGAGCAGCTGACTCTTAATCAGCGGGTCGTGGGTTCGATCCCCTCCTGGCCTAATTTTTCGGCACGTCCATGCCGTTAGCGCAATTCCAGCACGCAATTGTGCGCATCTTGGCGTTACATTCTGGCCTACTACGGAAGACCCGGGGGAGTGCCCCCGCGTTTTGTATAGGGGGTTGAAGGTTCAATTCACTGCAAGTTATCTGTTATATAATTTTATCCGCCCAGAGATCCTCTAAGAATTCTTCCCACGGGTAAATAGTAATCTCATTGAGTTCGCGCCGTTGGGTGTCCAAGGAAACTACCACAAACCTTTTTATTAGGCCTTCTTCGCGCAATGCTTTTAAACCCTTCAGGTGTCTCTCCTGTACTAGATCGGTCGATTTCACTTCGATTGCAAGTAAATCTCCAAGAACTAAATCGACCTCGAAATTGGACTGGCTTCGCCAAAAAAAGAGAGGTTCTCGCCGGCGTCGATATGATAGGTAGGCGCGCAGCTCCAGCAAGATAAAATGTTCGAAACAAATCCCGAAGCGTTCTGTGCGGCGGGAAAGAGAGGTGATATTGCACAGAGAGTTTGTAATTCCGATATCGAAGAAATAAAATTTGGCGCGGCTGATGGCTTTGCGCCGTTTTGTTTTTCGATACGATGGGAGCAAGAACCCTACCAATGTATCATCCAAAACTTGTAAATAGTTTCTAATGGTCTTAGGGCTCACCCCGCAGTCCTCGGCTAAAGACTGGAAATTTACCTCTTCCCCATTCTTTACGGCGGCAAGATCGAGAAAAGAAGTAAATGGCTCTAGTGCTTGAACGGCAGCTTCTGCTTGTATCTCTTCGCGAAGATAGGTGCCCGTATATGCGGTGAGTTCTTCGAGCGGTTGGGCGGAGGAATAAACGGCCGGTAGTCCGCCGCAAAGCAGATAATGATCGAGATCAAAATCGTCAATTTCAGGAAACGTAAGCGGGTGCAGGCGCGCCTCCCATGCCCTGCCAGCGAGCAGATTTGCACCGCCCCGTCTTAGTTTGCGGGCGCTGCTTCCGGTAAGAAGAAATGTGCGTTTGCTGTTTTCCAGCAATCGATGCACTTCGTCGAGGAGTGTGGGGAGTTTTTGGATTTCATCAATGACTATCAGATCTTCGCTGCTCGTCTCTTGCTGCAGTAGTGTTGGGTGGCGGCTGAGACGCGCAAAAGTGGGTGCGTGTAGCAAATCAAAAATATGGGCCTCCGGAAGTTGTTTTTTAATCAGATGGGTTTTTCCAGATGCTCTAGCCCCAAAGAGAAAAAAACTCTTTGCTTTTAGTAGATTAGCAATGTTTAAGATTCGTACAAACTCCATTGAAGTACATAATAGCAGATATTTGAGTCCCGAAATAGGCCTAAATCGGGATGGGTAGGGTTGATTTCATCGGAAGTGATGTTACGTCACTTATTTCTACCAAGTTTGCCCCTAAAATCACTCCAAAGTAGTTCTACCGTTCCCTTCGATTT
>CAZPBV010000117.1:0-9823 GCA_964584675.1 uncultured Bdellovibrionales bacterium | reverse complement strand
TTCTTGAGCAATAACACATAGCCCGGACTTCGGCTGGTGAGAAGTCCGGGTTAGGAAAGGGCGAGGTATTACTCACAGCAAACCGAGGTCTTTCAGAAAATTAGCAACGCAGTATTCGAGAAAAGTGTTACTGAAAACTAGCGAACGACACTTCCGGCCGGCAGGTTCTGTCCCGGGTCAACAATGTTCAACATTGAGCCGTCAGCGTTTGAAGAAGCAAGTAACATCCCCTGACTTTCAATGCCCATCAGAATTGCCGGTTTGAGGTTGGCAACTATCACTATCTTTCGACCTATCAATGTCTCAGGAGAATAAAACTGAGCTACCCCGGCAAGAATTTGCCGCTTTCCGATTTCGGAACCAACATCAAGCTGCAATTTTAGTAACTTCTTTGATTTTGGCACAACTTCGGCAGACTCGACCATCGCCACTCGCAATTGCACCTTCGCAAAATAGTCAATGTCAACTTGACTCATGCCCGTCAACTCGGCCCCCGCGGGCGCTACGGAACCATTTTCACCGCAGTCTTCCTTCGATAGACTTGCCATGCCCTCCGCAGAAGGTGGGCAAACACTTTCTGATGTATTGTTCTTATCCATAAGGCTGGAAACATCCCACCAAAGAGCTAGTTTTGCAAGGCTTGCGTAAAATCGGGATACGGCATCATTTCAGATCGTCGGAAACGGCCATCAAATAGTAGGATAGTGCACTCTTTTGCAAAGTGGTCGGAGAATTCAGTCGTGGATTCGTTAAATATAATTCGGCTGCCAAGCGCCACCGCATTGAGAGGAAGCTGCGACAAAAAGATATAATCGAGCGTCTGCGGATGGGAAATCTTTCCTTCGGCAAGGCGGTTCTCATGAGGATCAAATGTCAGCCCGCGGCAT
Organism: uncultured Bdellovibrionales bacterium; assembly: GCA_964584675.1. GTDB lineage: Bacteria > Bdellovibrionota_C > UBA2361 > UBA2361 > JBGSMV01 > CAZPBV01. The sequence continues at coordinate 8,936 of CAZPBV010000117.1, read as the reverse complement.
CTCTTTTGAACCTCAAGTTCCACCGGAGCCTGAAGGTGGGCGAGAGGATAGCGCAACCCATGCGTATCTTCACCGACAATCCGCTCAAGACGCGCAAAGTCTTGGTGCATGATATCAAGATTAAAATCTCCGGCGTCAACAACTCCCTGCACTCGGTGCCGGGCAAGCACTCTTCTCCTCCATCCTTGGTATTCAATCATTTGCGTGCGACGAACACTGTCGCTTCGACGAGGCCCGGCCACCAGTCTGCCAACCTGCTCCTGCTCAGCGGCAAAGTGGCTATTACAGACCAACAGCGACATGTCGTCTGAAAGTTCAAGGATAGAAAACTGAGCGCCTTTACTCACACAGCGCTCCAAACCAACTTGGCGCTGAAATCCAAAGCAACTACTTGCCACGACTGGAAACCGAGACAAAGTTAAGAGACCCCGGGAATGTCGTTGGAGACCGTAGCAGCGTTCTTCCCCAATCCCGTGCCATTCAGCCAAGGCTTGCCTCACTGCGCGTGCTTCCGGAACCCACATTTCCTGCAAACAGATAATATCGGGCCCCCTCTCGCGGAGAGCCTCTCCTATCGCGGCATAACATGGAGGCGCAGTTCGTCCATGCCCTAAAGGGAGCCTCGGCATGCCGTTAATATTAAACGTTATGATGTTCAAACGGCTAACTTTTAAATCGCGATAGACGACCTGCCGAAGCCCTGAAAAATCTCGAGACAGACTCCCGCTCGCCCCTTCGCATACACCAGTGAGCCACATGAGAATCTCCCCAAAAGACGTGGCTTCAAGCACTTGAACCACATCATGCAAATTTCGCACCATGGCAAAAGATGTCGGAATAGGATGGCAGTGTCTCAGGGAATCAATAGGAACGCGCGCTTCCACCAGTATATCCAGCGAGTCGGGGTTCAGTTGATCCAATACATAGTCGACAACCCGCCTTCCTTCCGCCCGCAGGGCTAGAGCAAAGAGCACCGAGCCGAACGGCACACAACCAGCGGACGTTGCCGAAACGAACCTGTTACCATCTCGGGAAGAAGAAAAAGTATCGAAAGAACCGCGACGGAGAGGTGGAAAGCCTCTCAGAGATCGAACTTTTTCGTCCCACCATGGGTGAGACTTACGATCGTAGCGATTGTTTGACGGATTGGCGTCATCTAAATCATGGGAACCCGGCAAATCACACAAAGAAAGAGCTACTTTCGACATTTTCTATTCTTAACGCCTCTTCAGGACGACTTCTGTCGAACTGTACCATTCGACAAAAACCTCCCATGCGATCCACAACGGTCAATCCTCCCAACCCTCTCCAATCAAGTTCTGCCAAAAAATCAACATGCTCCTGATTACAAAACACGTGATTGACTATTAGAAACTTCTGAAATGACTTGCGAAAAAATGCAGGAAACGATCTCTGATCGCCGAAGTCGACGGCCAATAATCTCCCACCCCAATCAATTGCGTTGAAAGCGTTCCACAGGGCCAACTTTTTGTTCTGCATCATCGATAAGGAGTATGAAAAGAACACAACGTCAAATCGTTCCCCCGCGGGCAGGAACATACCGGCATCAAATTGCTCCGCCAAACCTTGCTTCACCTGGATTCGGCCACTCAGTCCGTTGTCATCGATTCGCTCTCGCGCCGTCTTTAACATTTCGTTGGACACGTCAAAGCCAAAGAGTTGAGTATGAGGACATGCGCGCGCCAGCTTAATAAGATTGCGGCCGGTGCCAACACCTATTTCCAGAATAGTACGCGGCGAGGATGCCACAGCCCTTTCTAACAGCTCATCTCGCCCAAGCAAGAAAAATCTCCGAGAAGCATCATAGATGTGGCGTTGAAGCCGATAGGTACGGTCCATGAGGTCCGCGTGAACGCTATCAGGTAGATTACTCATGTTATCAATCGATAGAGATGAAAGCCCCCATATATGGCAGACCTATCTAAGCGACAGAGGCGGCGCGATTCTTCTGGCTGGTACTCGAATTTTCTCATCACTTCCCGAGGCACGGAACCTTCAAGAGGGGATTCTTCGGCAGCAGTGCGAAAAATAACCCGTCCGCCGGGACATAGCGCATCACTGATTGCTCCCCACAAAGTGGCAAGAGTTTTGGCCGACATCCAATCTTGGGAATCGAGTAAGATAATGCGATCGATGCTTTGAGGTGCCGCTCTTTGAATGGCTCTCACGACACTGTTCATATGAGTAGTAGCCAACGTTGCGCGACTCTGTAGAACCCCAAAATTCTCTCGCTTTAAATAGTCGGGGATAGCCCTACCTCCCTCAACGTCATACCTCCGAGCCATCGCTTGCCATGCAAAATGATTGTCGGAAATGGGAAAATCACAAAGCAGATGACGCACCCGAGCTTCAAAGAGCTTCGCAAACCCTCCGCTCAACGCCCTCTTCATGGCGGCGTGCTGCTGAGGAGGGATGCCGAGGCTAAATAGCGTAACAGGAGAATTCGCAAGTAGTCGCACCACCCAATGTTGAAAGATCGGCTCGAGGTGCCGTTCATAAAGCTGCACCTGTTCCTCCAAGGTCGCAGCTGTCAAGATCTTGCGGGGTTGGCACCCACCGAAATGACAAAGGATGTGCAGAATGCGAATAAAGGTGGACGAACGCGAATATCGATAAAATCCTTTAGCAAAATAACGTATGCGCGGTCCGCTAAAAATGCCGACGCCTGGACTGTCCTCCCAAAATCTTTGAGCTTCCGGACATAGCGCTGATCGTACATAGCGATAGTAGTTATGCACGTTTTCTTCGCTGGCCGCATGAACAAAGAACAGCTGAAAGGCCTCTGCCGAGGGAAGAGTCTGGGCGGCAGCTAGTTTTAGTCGAGTAACATGAAGATGGCTGGCATTTAAGTCGACTGCCGTTATCCGGACCGGACAATGCGCCAAATAGGAAAGCACGTTGCACCCTGCCGACGAGATGGTCATCACATGTTGGCCGGGCTCAAGCGCGAGCGCTTGTATATCAACCCGAGAATCCTCCCAAATTTGATTGTAAACCAATCCGTTGAACCACCAGCCAAATAGGCGTTGAAGGAGCCTATCCGTGCTCAACAGAGGATCTTGAGATACCGCTTCCCTAAGAAGCTCGGCACTCAAATTTTGCTCGATTACAGGCAATGCTGTAGTCATGCACTCAACACAAGTTAGTATTCAAAAAGATCCCTGCGTCCTCAAGAAGCATCATCCTGCAGACACTCCCTTTGTGCACTTTAGAATTGTGTTCTTGGCCTGTTAGATTAAGGTTACAGCCGGGTGGGCTACAGGTAGCCCAAACTCTCAAGTTGCTTAACGGCCTCGGAATCCATTCCTTCAGCCTCCGACTTTGGATCGAAAATCTCGGGCTCAACGACGTCCCCCTGATAGACGCGACGGTAGTCCTCTATCGCTCGCTTCAGACGGGCATGAAGATCTGCAGAATCCCCCATAAGGTTGTTCCTTTCTTTTGGATCAACCACAACATCGTACAGTTCCCACTTTTGATTCTTCTTGTTTACTTTCATCTTAAAGGAATCTTCAACCGCCCCGACAAAAGACGAGTTGTAATCAACCTCCATAATTACTCGAGGTCGAGGAGAAGCAGTGGGTGCGCCGTCAAGTATCGCCTTGAGACTGTGGCCTTGGAGCGAGCTAGAATCAACTGGCACCGACAGAAAGTCGAGCACTGTTGGCGTGATGTCTATAGTCCCAACAGGGTAAGAAATCGCTTGCGAGCGAACCCGCGATGGCCAATAAAAAAGCAACGGCACATGAACAACTTCATTGTAGAGCGAGTGACCATGGCCGACTCCACCATGTTCCCCAAATTCCTCCCCATGATCTGCCGTAAAAATTACTAGCGTATCATTCATAACGCCGGTGGCCCTCAAATAATCAAGCAATCTTCCTATCTGCTGATCGATATAGGCAATTTCCTCCTGATGCAATGCAAGCATGTAGCGCACATCATCGCCATTTAATCCAGGAAATGCCCGGCGAAACTTAGAGAATGTCATCCCAGGAGTAAGGCTCCCCTTGTACCACGAGGTTCGATCAAAGGAGGCATGGTGCATGTAGTTGTAGTGAGCATCAAAATAGTGAAGGAACAAAAAGAATGGCGCCTCCTTGTGCTCGACACGCTCTCTTAGAAAACCAACACCGGCATCCGTAACTTGCGCAGAGGTGATAGCATCATGAATTTTCCCCTGGAATGAAACAACTTGATACGCCTCAAAACCACGCTCGTAGCCGGAGCCGGGAGCAAGCAGGGTATGGCTTACATAACCGCCCGATCGGTAGCCCAGTTTTGTTAACCGTTCCGCTAAAGTCGGCTCTGTGCGGAGAAATTTATCTCTAATACGACGAACCTTATGAACCGATGGGAGCTGAGCCGACAAAATGGAGGCAATGGCGGGTTTTGTCCACGGAGCAGACGAGTAGGCGCGTTTAAATACAGCCCCTTGAGCCGCCAGAGAGTTTATGGTCGGAGTGAAACTAGTCCCTCCGCCGAAGACACCTACCTGCTGAGCCCCAAGAGTATCTACAACAATCAAGACAATATTTGGCACCTTCCCCTTCGGAAGGTCAGAATCCTGCCCTGTCGCGAGATCAATTCCAAAAGATATCCATGTCAAGAATACCAACAATAGGCAGGCGGTTCTCATGGGTCATAACTCCTATGACACGACTAGGTGCTCAATTAAGCCTTCGTGGCCCGCCATCTCATAAGAGCTCACGCGCTGATTATCACGACACAATGACAATATAGCATTGGCAAGCACAAGCGCAGGCGAAAGATTGCGTTCAAAAATTAGCCGCTCGGCAACAATAACATTAGATAAGAACACCCCCCACTTCGATAGGGCCGGACGAGCGGCAGGCAATCGCATACATTCACGCGCCCGAATACGGAGAAGCTGCAAATATATACGCACATGCTGTTTATGCTTGGTCAAATCGTTGGCAAGCGAAATGGCTCGAGAGGATTGCCCCGCTATGATATCATCGAGGCTCTCACAAATGGAACGCCACTCATCGATGTGTTGAGCAACCGCATCAATAGTATCCATCGAGCCGTCAGCCATGCGCGCCAACTGAGCAGCGGATACCCCGGCAGGAAGTTCCTGTCCGGAAGATTGGCGGCGCGACAAAATAGCGGCAATTTCAGCCGTATTGAGCGAACTAAAAAACCACACTTGGCTGCGAGAGACCACTGTCGCCGGCAATTTCGATGGACTAGCGGTTACCAGCACATAAAAGGTGTTGGGGCGGGGCTCCTCTAATGACTTAAGCAACGCATTGGCTGATTGAATAGAAAGGTGCTCCGCGTCATTAAAGATTACGACTCGACAGCCGGCTTCATACGGGCTCAACGCCAAGGAGTAAAGAGTTTCACGCACCGCGGAAACTCCGGTACTCTCCTTATCGAGACATGAAATTATATGAAGATCGGGATGATTTCCCGCGAACAAGAGATGGCAATGCTTGCAGGCACCGCACCCCCCATAAACACCGCGTTGGCATAATAAAGACGCGGTGAGCTCCTGAGCAACCATGAATTTTCCAATACCAGAGGGGCCACAAAACATCATGGTTGAAGGAATACGTCCCGAAGAAAGGAGCTGCGACAAGGCATGGCGTTGGTGTTCATGCCCAATAAGTTCCATGCTCATGCCCTATCTTTCCTCCAAGCGAGAAGCAAACGATCAAGAACCTCTTTTGCTTCCTGAAAAATAGATTCGGGAGAAAGCGCGGCATCAAGCACGATAAATGGCTCCGGCAACTCCTCAGCAATCCGCAAAAAACCATGTCGTAGGCGTTTATGAAAATCAATTTCTTGAGTTTCAAACGAATCGACCCCGGAAGCTCTCTGCCGTGTACGGCGCAATCCTTCCGCCTCATCAAGATCGAGAAGTAACACAACATCCGGAATTACCCCATCAGTGGCCCACTGGTTGGCTGCATTAACAAAAGCTCTATCAAGACCTCGCCCATAACACTGAAAGGCAACAGTCGAGTAATAGTATCGGTCAGACAATACCAGGGTATTGGCAGCCATTGACGGCTTAATAACGCGCTCCACATGTTCTCTTCTATCGGCGCAGAACAGGAACAACTCCGACACCGGATGTAGGGAACTATCCCAAGACTCAAGCAAGATGCGCCTCAAGGGCGCACCGGGCTCAGTATCCCCAGGCTCGAAGGTGGGGCGGTGCGCGACTCCTTTGCCGACAAGATACTCCTTGAGACGAGCAAGCAGCGAACTTTTTCCCGCCCCATTCACCCCCTCCAGAACAACAAATCCGCGGGGCGAAGCCCCAAAGTTGATGCTGGTGCTAGAAACGATTGCCACGATCTAGTACCCCGTAACCTAACTTTTCTGGCGATTTCCTGTTGAATAATGACGGGGTACCATTCCGCCGAAGGCGGAACACCCGGACGGATAACAACTAGCACACTGGGAAATAAGGCTAAGCTTTATCATAAAATATATGTTCCAGAGTACTAGGCACTTAAGAAAATTCGAATACCGTAATCAAGCTGTCGGGTTGTAAAAGGCTTGGTAATATAATAGTCAGCTCCGAACTGATATCCTTCGAGAATCTCGCTATCCTGATCTTTCGCCGTCACCATAATAATGGGCAGTTCACGATACTCAGGAATTTTCTTAATCTCTGCCATCAGTTCATAACCGTTCATTTCAGGCATCATGATATCAAGGAGAGCCAAGTCAATGTGAACACCCTTAATGGCCGAGAGCGCCTCCTTTGCTAGCCCATAGCTGACATGGCTATAGCCCAACGTTTCGAGCATGGTGCACATTGCCGCTCGAGTATCCGGATCGTCTTCTACAACTAAAATTGTTTTCTTCTGAGTGTTCATGAGCCAGCCGTTACTTTATCCGTTGTTTGATGAGCGATCAATATAAGCGTCAATCAATGGGTCGCCTGCTATTTTTGAGTATTCTTCTGCTGCACCGAAAGCTTAGAACCACTAGCGGTCCCTTTGTGGCTGGTTTTCTGCCCCTCATGCAGGCGAATAGAAACCTTTAATACAGCGTCTCCATAGGCATCGCTTCTATTATAAGCCCATAAGGCCCGCTTCTTATCGTAGAGAGGGGCGCTATCTCGCCAACCCTGATGACTCAAAAAATGGGCAGTCGAAAAAATGGCATCCGGGGGAGAAAACAATGACGTATGCCCATCGCCATCCCCATCAACCGCAAAACGCAAAAATGATTGCGGCAAAAACTGAGGAAGGCCAAAAGCGCCGGCGGAAGAACCTTTCAAGCCGAGCACATCAACTTCATACCTATGGCGAAGCTCAAAAATGGCGCGAAACTCTGGATAGAAAGTTTCCTCCAAATAGCGAGCGCGCTCACGAACATCATCCATTGTCACCGCAGGATCGGCCTCTCGTTGTTGCTCCAAGTTAAATGCAAGATTCTGCGGATCGCCTACCGACGAAACCCGCGCCAATCGATATGCCACCAACTGATCACCAACATTTTTTCCGCAGTACGTTTCAACTAAAATAATGGCGGCGACCACATACCGGCTTACTCCATACTTTTTCTCCGCTGCTAAAAAACCGGCCCGATAGCGATCCAAAAACTCTCGCGCGACCTTAATGTGACGGTCCTGCGTAAAAGACACGTACATCTGCGCGGTCTCTTTGGGCTTCAACTGAAAAGGAACCGGGGTAAACTCTGGAAAGCGCGGGTCAAGAAACACGCTCTCGACATCTTGAACCGAAATACCGTCTTCTAAAAGCTTGTTAGCCAGAAAGCCCCATCCACGGAAGGACGGCGCATTCAGCTCGGCATGGTCGCTGCCATCTCCCGCCCCCAGATCAGAATGAGCCACCAGATTACCGCTTTCAGCCTGCGCAATGGACTCGCGCCCTATCGCGCCGCCGCACAGCAGCAGGGCCGCAACCAACCTTCTCATCGCGCCACCGCCTTTGGCCTTAAGTTCCACAACGCTCCTCCCACAACAGCCTCCGGTCCGACCGAACGATTTTTAAGTTTGCTATCGAGTCGCAGAAGGACTGCAAGCGCCCCTTCCAAACCATCAAGAGTATAAGAACGAACTATCCCGGTATACTTTTTCAACAACCATGGCGAAAGCCCCAGACGTTCTTGAATGATCGGTGGGGCGAGCTTTTCTGCCAGCATGCTCTTCACGGCGAATAGCTGCATAAAAGTACGCGCCGCCAGCGCCACAAGACCAAAAGGATTTTTCCCCGCTTCCATGAGCTGGCGCAACAGAAACTCGGACCGCATAGACCTGCCATCCGTAACGGAGTCAAGCAATTGAAACTCTCCAGCGCTTGGATGGTGGGAGAACACCTGCAACAGAGCCTCTTCTGAAATAGCGCGAAGAGGGCCCGATTCATTTCCGGCTCTATTTTTTCCGGTACCCGGCTCGAAAAGAAAAATGGCCAATTGCTCAATAAGAGGCGCCAACGTATCGGGATTCCCCTGGCCAATATCAACAAGCATAGATATTACTGCCTCTGAAACTGGCTGCAGGCGTTCCCTGGCAAACTCTCGTTCCACCCAGCGCTGCAGCTCGGCTCCCTTAAGCTCGTCCAACCTAATCAAATTTTCTGCCTTAGTGAAATATTTAAGCAAAGGATGGGTCGCGGGAAGGGACGAAGCGCTGACAATAAAATGACTCTTTTCCGCCGCACTTTCAATAATCTTCAGCAGTGCGCTGACCAAATCACTATCAAGCTCCTCAACATGCTCGACATAAAAAAAACGCAAATTGGAAAAGAGCGACGGGGTGGCGGTATCCAGCCTAAAATTCGACATAGACGAGGAGTCGATATCGCGAGCATCAATACGGGAGAAAAACATGGCGGCATGCGCCTCTGACAATTTCTTGCCAGAAAATTGCTCTACAAAAAGCTGAGCAATGCGATTCTTTCGGACAT
>CAZPBV010000116.1:5370-9829 GCA_964584675.1 uncultured Bdellovibrionales bacterium | reverse complement strand
AAAGTAATAAGAGACAACATCGTCAAGAGAGACGCGACCGCAAACGCTGCTGAAAACTTATACTCATTGTAAAGAACTTCAATATAGAGCGGCAATGTATTGGTTTTTCCACGAATATGCCCAGATACAACCGAAACAGCACCAAACTCGCCCATAGCGCGAGCGTTACAGAGGATAATGCCGTAGAGAAGGGCCCACTTAATATTCGGCAACGTAATGGACCAAAATACCTGAAAGCCGCCGGCACCCATCGTAAGAGCCGCCTCTTCTTCATACGTCCCTTGTTCCATCATAAGTGGTATCAATTCCCGAACTACAAAGGGAAGAGTGACAAAGGTGGTCGCTAGTATTATTCCCGGTTCTGAGAAAATAATTTTTATGCCTAGTGCGTGCACGATATCACCCAGAATGCCACGGCTACCGTATACAAGGACAAAAATCATGCCTGCAATGACTGGTGATACCGCCAGAGGACTATCAATTATCGTCAGAAGCAAACGCTTGCCCCGAAATTCAAAACGAGTCACTAGCCAAGCGGCGGCTACCCCAAAGATGCTATTGATAGCGACAGAGAAAAGAGCTGCCATGGTGGTAAGTCGCAGGGCGGACAATGTGTCGGAGTTAGACAGCGCCCGCCCGTACTCGCCAAGCCCCAGTCGCAACGCCTCAAAGAATACGGTGACGAGGGGAAGTAATAAGAACCCCGCACAAAAAAGCACGGCAATCGCAATAAGCGAGCGGCGACCCCAACTAAACGAACCAGGACGAACTTTCTCTCGCACTACTATTTCAGCCACCGCTCGTTCCCCGTCTTGTCCACCGAAGCTGTAAGTAGTTGCTCACAAACATGAGCAAAAAGGAAATCACGAGCATCAAGAAAGCCAACGCACACGCGCCCGAATAGTCGAATTGCTCGAGACGTGACATTATTAGGAGCGGCACTATTTCCGTACGAAACGGTAAGTTGCCGGAGATAAAAACCACGGAGCCGTATTCCCCCAATGCACGCGCAAACGCTAACGAAAACCCGGAAAGAATGCCTGGCCACAAACTTGGAAGAATAATAGAAAAGAAAATACGTAGAGGAGACGCCCCAAGACTGGCGGCGGCCTCCTCAAATTCAGGATCCAAGTCCTGAAGTACCGGCTGAACGCTACGCACTACAAAGGGGAAGGACACAAACATGAGGGCCAAAAATACTCCCAGAGGTGTGAACGCAACATTCACACCGCAGGAAGAAAGGAACGCTCCCAATGTTCCCGTTGGGCTGTATATTGCGGTCAAGGCGATCCCTGCAACCGCAGTTGGAAGGGCAAAAGGTAGATCAATCAAACCATCAAGCAGTCTTCTGCCGGTAAAGGAATAGCGTACAAGCACCCACGCAACAAGGAAGCCAAGAAAAACATTTACCATTGCAGCTGCGAGAGAGGCCCCGAAAGTAAGCTGTAAAGCAGCCAGAACTCTTTCAGAGACAAGGATATCCCAAAGCTGGTGCCAAGACATTGAGCCAACTCCCACAAAGACTGTACTAAGGGGCAGCAATACCATGAGCCCTAGGTAGAGCACGGTGACTCCAAGTGAGAGACCAAAGCCCGGTAAGTAACTTTTTTTTTGTGCTTGCTGTGTCAATTGTTATCGCTTCATCAGATAAATCTGATCAAAGGTGCCGCCTTCACTAAAATGTTTTGCCTGAGCCTGCCTCCATCCCCCAAAATTTTCGTCGATAGAAAAGAGTTCAAGCTCGACAAATTGATCGCGATGAAGATTTCGAATTTCATCAAGTTGAGGACGAAAGTGCCGACGAGCAATAATTTCCTGCACTTCGGGAGAATAGAGAAATTGAAGGTAACGCTCAGCAACAATACGAGTACCCTTCTCATCCACTACCTTATCTAGAAGGGCCACCGGCGGCTCTGCTCGAATGCTCAGAGGAGGGGTAATCATTTCCACGCTATCATGTCCAAATTCCTCAAGCGCCAAGTACGCCTCATTCTCCCATGTGACAAGCACATCCCCTATGCCTCTCTGTACAAACGTGGTTGTTGCCCCTCGCGCTCCGGTATCAAGAATAGGAACATTTTTAAAAAGCGCCTGCATAAAACTTAAGACCTGCTTTTCATCTCCCCCGAACTTACGCTGGGCAAAGCCCCATGCGGCTAAATAATTCCAACGTGCCCCACCCGACGTTTTAGGGTTGGGCGTAATAACTGCTATCCCCGGTTTCACCAAATCATCCCAATTATGAATACCTCTGGGATTCCCCTTGCGAACTAAAAACACGACTGTCGAAGTATAGGGGCAGCTATTATTGGGCAGTCGTGATTGCCAGGTCGAAGGGAGAAGCCCGGCCCTAGAACTTATCTCATCAATGTCATAGGAGAGGGCGAGGCTAACTATATCTGCTTCAAGCCCGTCAATAACTGAGCGAGCCTGCTTTCCACTTCCACCATGAGATTGTCTAATCTCAATTTCCTTATTTCCGGACTTTTTCCACTCAGCAATGAACGCCTTATTGATCTCATCAAATAGCTCTCGGGTGGGATCGTATGAGACATGGAGCAGTTCTGAGGTATCAGCACGAGCGGAAAAGGAAAGGGCAACAATAAGCAGCGCAACTACGGCAAAGCATTGAAATCTCATGGTGGGTTACACTACTCTAACCATACGATTTGTTTCAAGCCTTGAGACGTTTTGGGGCAGCTAAGGCGCAGGCCAAGCTCAATAACGCACACAAACGGTGGCTGAACTAGGCCAGTTATACAAGACGGATCAGATAGCAATCTTCGCACAGAACAGAGCGCTCCTGACCACTTGGATTGAAGGAACTCCGAATATCTTTCCCACATCCATCACAGTTCCGTTGCCAAAGTTTTCGCGGATTACGCACCCGCATGCGTGCCGTATGTCGACAGGTGGGGCAATCCCGAGGAAGGGCAATGTGGGCTTCACGCAAAAAGCGCAATTCTAGCGGCATAACCTTGTAATTCTTGGAACAGGTTCGGCATGAGAGAACAGCCTTAATTACTGTATCTTGAGTTTCATGAAGCGTATCCGGCAAAGATGTCGTGCTATGGGCTGCCTGAAGCTCCCTATTCTTCCATTGATATCCTTTAGCGCGAGCCCCTTCCTCAGTAAGCGGAAAATATTCCTGTGCAAGCGTCTCATTGTAACCAAACATTGAGTGCTCGACCGGGAAAAATTCGCCCCATTCTCCTGCTTCGCGCATATGAGCCATAATCCGTCCAACAAGTTGGTCATATTCCACCCGACTGTACTGTCGATTCAAAATACAATAAGAAGCTCGCTGTAGTCCTATACAGCCGAAACAGGAAGTACAGTTGAAACACAAGTCACAGTAGTGCGAGTCAGTAAGGCCCTCACAAGTCATACTGCCGATTGAATGAAATGCAAAGTCATTGCTCATTCCTTCATAGACGAGTTCGCTCTTACCACCACCTTCAGAGTCGTAACTTGATTTTTGATCAAAGCATCTCGAACAGTAGGCAACGTCCTCGCTACGATATACGGAAAAGGAGGACTTGGCGTTCTTAGAATTATATATAAAATCTCCACTCGCCTCTTCGCTGTTAATAATAACAGCATACCTATGAACTGCCCGTTTTTTGCGGGTTTGGTCGAAATTTAGGCGATAGCGTTGAAGAAAATCGTATGAGGCGAATTTACAACGTAATTCTTCAAAAGTTTCTTTCGAGACTGGGAGGTTTTCAACATGATACTCTTTATTTCTAAGATTATAGCAGCCGATACAATTTTTTACATGATGACAATCATAGCAAAAATAGCTATCTACAGCATTGCTCGAGTTCTGACAGAAATGTGCATTATAGCTATCGGTGCAATCGATGTTTTCATAACATAGTTCAGACTTATCCAAAAAAAGACAATCAAGGCAATTTCTGCATTCATTGAGTGTTTGACCATAGTGGCAATTCTCGTTGAACCACGCACCAAAAAGTAAATAGCAATCTTTGCAATGCGGTGCGTAATTAACGTAATCGCTGTTTTCGCTCTTTCTGTTAAATAGATTAAAACGTGGTACAACTTGTCGAAGGCGGACTATCTGAGCAAAGAAGGAATTATCGGGATCATAGTCGCATCCATACTTGAATGGATCCCAATCTTGTTCCCACCACACATGATAGTCATATACGGTCAACCCACGATCAGGATCATACATCGAAATTATTGGCTTTTTCGTTAAGGAACACTGGGTATGGAAAAGGCTTCGATCATTCCGATAGCTCAAACGCCTTTGCATTCTACAAGTAGGACAAAGTGTAGGCCACGGGACGTTTATTTTAGCATAAAACGATTGGTCGGGAGCATCGATTAAGAAATCGGAACCACAAGTCCGGCAGCACTGTCTGAAAGTAGGTAGAGCATCAAATGGCATAAAAAATCAACCGGGATCGCAGGTCCTACTCCTGCTGGGCACGCG
>CAZPBV010000116.1:0-5270 GCA_964584675.1 uncultured Bdellovibrionales bacterium | reverse complement strand
CAGTCCCGTTAGGGTGCGCAAGATTATACCGTGCCCAGCAGGATTCGAACCTGCGGTCTCTTGTTCGCTCCGCTCACTTCAGCAAACGCTCGCCAGCTCGCCTTTGTAGCGGATCATCGCAGGTCCTACTCCTGCTGGGCACGCGCAGTCCCGTTAGGGTGCGCAAGATTATACCGTGCCCAGCAGGATTCGAACCTGCGACCTTCAGCTCCGGAGGCTGACGCTCTATCCAGCTGAGCTATGGGCACACAAGGAAGGGGTAATTCTAGCCCAATTGAAAAAAAAATAAACCTACTGACTTAAGAGAGCCTGCAACAAATTGTCCTGAAAATTAATATTTCCAGTTAACTGGTCATGCTTTTCACAAAGAAAAATAGAAGAATGCAGAGGAAAGAAACTGTCATGATGCCGGGGCACGGCGGGATCAAGCATATCCCGCGCTAACAGAGACGACTTTGTCACCAGTCCGTCACCAGGCTCTAGCATGAGTCGAAAATAGTCTATCTGTGGATTTTTGTGTTGAATGTCCGACGGGAAATAGCATGCTGCAGAGTCCCCTTCCCGCTCCTCCACCACAATTCGTGCCGGGGTTAGTAGGCAACTGCCTCCAAAGACAATGTACTCAACATGGCAATCGCCCTCGGGAACACTGAGAGACCAGGTAAAGCGACGTGCTCGTTCAAGACTCTTTTCAAAGAAGCGTTGCAACGTTTCCAGATATTCTACTCCCGTTCGTTTGCTGCCGCGAGACGAGATTACTCGTTGCTCCACCTCGGGATCAAATACAGACCATTGAAAAGCTCTCCAAACCTGAGTATCAAAGATATCACGTTCAAGCGGTTTTCCATCGGTGGTGACCATCCACGAATTCAGGGCATGGGGGAGTAGCTGATATATGCTCGGCATGGTTGCCAAAACTTCCGGAGGAATTCGAGTAAGCCCTATCTGATGACCCACTGTCAGAGACTGCACCGCAGAAAGCGAGCCGAAGTTGGGGGTGCCAAGAAGCACTACCTTTCGAACCTTTTCCCCGCCAGCGCCAGTGACATTAAATTCGTTGCCATTAAGGACGTCTTGGGTTCCATATCGAATATAATAACGTGTCAGGAGCCCTCCCATGCTGTGCGCGACAATGTCTACTTTAAGATTTGGATCCCCGTAGTCGTCCTGAATCTGAGAAATAAATCGATCCAGAGCACGCGCTGAGTCAACATTGTCGTATCGCCAGTCATAATAGAAGACATAGTAGTTCCTCGATCTCATACTATTTTTCACTCCAAGCGTTCCCTGATGATAGCCACCAGCTAACGCCAAAGTACGAATAATGGCCCCGTAAAAATCTTGCCCGGCGGCTTGGTCGGTAATGTCATATGCCTCTATTTCCGAGGAACGCGGTCTCAGCGTGTACGAATCAATATCAAGGGATAAGTCGCGGTAGTCGCTTAATAGAATATTCCATATCGAACCAGGCCATTTTTCTTGCTTTGTCTCCCGATCTCGCAATCGAGCACCAAGAATACCATGGATAAGTACAACCGGGGGCTGGTTCCAATTGGTTGCCGTCGAGCTATAGAGACGCTCCAAGTCGGGACGCATAGAATGAGAGCATCCCGCTAGGACAACTACTAAAGCCATAAACAATAAAAAGCGCCGCATAGTGCAGTGACCTCTACTAACTTCTCGAATAGCTCCTGATGCCCCGCCCAATCGACCGTCTGCCATCCGGCGGGAGGATTTTTGCCAACTATTTTGTCGAACCAGAAGCACATTGGTTACACGACTGCAAAGGACCATCTCCGCGATCCATCTGAAGCACTGAATTTTAGGATAATCTAAATCGTTTTAAAGCCTTGGGCGTCCAATATCTACGATTCGACTGTCTTGGTGGAATATATAGATTCTCTCCTGAAGAGCCTTCTCCATTTTGAAATTAGAGCGCCCAACCTCTGAGTTCTCAGAGGCACAGCACGGGCAATGCCGATTAATCGACCAATTTAATTGGTCGCCTCGCTCATCAAGGGAGCACCAAATCGAACAATGCTCAAAGAATCCTGATCCTCCATCACATTCCTGCTAACAATTGCATTCTGGTCCACTCCAATGGCGCGAACTAACACATGTCCAATCAGCATTTGCACAGAACGATCAATCCCATCCACAAGATAACGTTCAATCAACAGATGAGCGTTTGCCCCATTTCCGCTTACCACCATTTCCCACTTGCGACAGAGTTCGGAACAAAGCTCTGAAAACTTATCGCGAAGTCTCTCGCAAGCAATACCATGGAGAGTATCCACCTGCTCGGACTCTATCCGCATGAAACGCGCAATTACCGGCGTCGCAAGCTCGTCACTCAATACAACGGCAAGAAATTCATACATTCCTATCGTGCTTGGAATTGCGGAAATTATCCGTGCAAAGGCAAAGGGCCATCGGGCAGCTTCTTCGCAAGCCTTCCTTACCGCATCAACCAAGAGAGCCATAGCTGACGACAAGGCTTTCTCTCCAACAAGGCGGCGCATTTCAAGCGGCTCCCAAGGAACACCCAACAAGTGCTTCACTTTTTGAACGGCATCATCATTCGACTGCTCTCCCAGATCCTTCTCCGCAAGCTGTGGAACGACAACAATCGGCTTAGCTTGGATAACAACCGCTCCCCCCTTGCCCCCAACAATCTTGCGCATGGGCGGGCGAGAAATCGGCGTCGCTACAGCAATATGGGACAAGCTATCCCCACCAACTTTCTCGGGTTCAATCTTAGACTGGCTATCTATTGCTGCGTCCGGCGACGATAAGCGATCGGATACAATAACTTCACAGGAACGACCATTATCCGCACGATCATGTACTTCTTGAAAAATTTGAACTGGCTTCACTGCTATTAAGTCTGCCTGTCCTGTCTTCTTTTTTTTCTTATTGCTTTTTCTTCCATTCAATTGCTTGGAACTTGCCGATGTCGCTCGTTGTAACGTTCTTGTTCCAGGGGCAGCATTTTTCTTCCTGGAATTTGCCGATGTTGCCTGCGACAGGTTTTTTCGACCATTGCCTGCCTTACTGACTCGCGAACGTTTTCCTTGTTCCGTTGCCTTCGCTTTTGCGTTAAGAACTTTGTTTCCTCTCTTTGCCTTCTTGACCATGTGACACCCAAATTACTCTCATACCCACTACAATTCGTCTAACCCGATAACGAAATATTTTACTTTCGCGATCTGTCAAAGGCTAATCAAAACTCCCCATGGTTCGCTCTGATATCCTCCTCAACCGACAGGCCATCTTGGTGAATTGCTCTCATCCCTGATCCCACAATTTTCAATTGTAGTGTCTACTGGAGCTACTACTACATTGAGGGATCGAATAATGATTCACTGAGGTTATCGCAGTGTACTACACTCATGGATGTTAGCCAACCGGGGAAGAAATTACGATTCTCTTTTTTTATCAGACTTATCGAATAAGGGCTATGGTGTCCCGCAGTAGCTGATTCGCTACGCCGAGAGACTGAGAACTTGCTTGATATCCGCGTTGCAACACGACGAGATCAACAAATTCATTTGAAATATCTACATTGGATCGCTCCAGCGCGCCGCTTTCAAGATTTCCAAGACCACCAGCATCTGGTGTTCCCGTGGTCACGGTTCCTGCTGCATCCGATGCTTTGAATAAATTGGAGCCGACACGAACGAGCCCGTCCTTATTAACAAAGTTGGCAAGTTGGATCGTTCCAACAAGCTGAGTGGCTCCAGAGTCAAGCAGCGCCAAAATATCGCCATTGTCCTGAATTTGATAACTAGTAATATTTCCCGTCGGCGCGCCGTCTTGAGACACCCCCGTAAGACCTGATTGTGCAGCATATTGGGTAAACTCACCCAAACTAATGGTAAAACTACCGGCCGCTGCCCCTGATGAGTAGGCGGGGGCGACTGTCAATACAGCGCCAGTTTTGTTGGCATCCTCAATAACACCGCTCTCGGAAAAGGTTAGGGTTACATCCTGTCCAAGCTGGGTTGGCACTCCCTCTGTGCCGCCGACTTCTGAACCGTCAATATATGCTTGCGCCACCCAAGTATTAGTGCCTGTCTTGGTGAACGCCACCGATACACCGTGCGCAGCTCCCAAGCTGTCATATACCGAGACGGATCCGATAAAGTTCGATGCGGCAGCTAACTCACGAAATGACTGTACATTTGCCGGGGCAGCAGTTTTGGCCTCAGAGGCGCTTCCCAGGTTTCCAAGCATACTCACCTGACTAGTGGCACTTCCTGTAATGCCGACATTATCAAGATCCAAGCTTGAAAGTGTTGTTGAACCCGGAGAAAAACCGAGCACGGGCAATTCATCGGCATTCACCAGAACACCATCTGTATTGAGGCCAAAATTGCCGGCCCGAGAATATCGAGGATCTGCGGTATCCCCAACCATAAAGAATCCTTCCCCGGCAATGCCAACATCAAGAAGCCTGCCCGTATTCTCTATAATACCGCCCTCAAAAATGGTCCGAACGGCAGTAATAGTGGACCCGCTGCCGCTCACGGGATCGGAACTGCCGTAATTGCCTTCAATTCCTGTGGCAACCATATCGGCAAATTCAGCCCGCCCCTCTTTAAAGGCTGTGGTACTGACATTGGAGATATTGTCGCCTACAACAGCAATAGCTTGGCCATGTGAAGATAGGCCTTCTCGTCCTGATATGAGAGCCGACTCAAGTCTCATTGGTGTATCCGTACGCTCGTGGAACCGGCAAATACTGCCCGTCCCCCTTCAACTATCTATTTGGAATGCAATTAGCTTGCCACTATCGCTAAGAAACTGCTTCAAAACCGCCATCCGGGCGTGCACGGGAATTGCGTCAAAGGATCCCGACGCAATTCCCTAACGAGCTGACACCTAACTCGCCCCCGCAGCAGCTCTTAGTTGAGAAAGTCTAAGATTGTGGCGAGTGAGGACAAATACCCCATAGACGACGAAAAACACATATTGGAACACGTGAGAAACTAAAGAATACGCCACGCCCTTATTTGGATCGAGTTGAAATAGTGCAAACGCGGCCACACAGGCGGTATGATATACACCGATAAATCCCGGAGCGCTTGGTGCTGCCACGGCAAGGGCGATAATCACTCCTATAGTAACCGACGCCCATGCACTTGGATAAATGCCAAAGAGCATGAAGAACACATGAAACAACACATAGCCGGAGCACCAAACTGCTATCGAAAGAACTGTAGTCATAGCCAGAGATTTTGGCCGTTTAAGCACAGCGGCTCCTCTGA
>CAZPBV010000115.1:9583-9835 GCA_964584675.1 uncultured Bdellovibrionales bacterium | reverse complement strand
CCATCCTTGGCCGCACGCCCGAACCTCTCACTCAGTGGTGAGAAGTCCGGGTTAGGGACACGAGCGCTCAAGTTGCGCTCGGGCAAGCCTCTCCTCAACGGTAACCGCCCGAAATTGACGGCCGTAGTTCGGCTCCAGCTGAGACAACGACACAGCCCTGTTCTCTCCGGTCGTATGAAAGGATTCATACTCGCCCATTTTCGAACCCGTAAGGCACTGCCTATCTCCCGGGGAGGACTGCTCGATAACTGT
>CAZPBV010000115.1:6388-9573 GCA_964584675.1 uncultured Bdellovibrionales bacterium | reverse complement strand
CGCCCCAAATGCCGCGGATCAAAGGTGACAGGGTTCACCTCCGCCAATTCCTCTAAACACCCATCATGCAAAATGGGCGGTTGAACTCCGTAGGTCTGTGCCAGGGATTCAACAAAATTTGCAATCTCCTTCTTGAGCAGCACTGACGTTCCTGCCACCCTCTTCCCCGCTCTGGTCCATACCTCGCACATGACCTCTCCGCGGCCGGCCTCGACACAGACAAGGGTCGGTTCCGATCCACGGTGCTGGCGAGCTGCCGACTGGAGCGTAGAAATCATCATGAGAGGCAGATTCCAAGCAAGACTGAGCCCCTTTAAAAAGCTGAGTCCAATGCGCAACCCCGTAAAGGATCCGGGTCCCGCCCCCGCCACGAGGAGCCCGCCCGAACCACACGCGGCTGGGCCGCTCAACCCCGCGTTTCGCAAAACTTCCTCCACCAACGATCTTACTTCTTCCTGATTTCGTTGTTGCGATGAGTCGGCATTTCCTCCGGCGATCATCGGTGAATGAACCTGATGAAAGCGTTCGGCATCATCTCTTAGGCATACGCTCGTAACGCGAGTGCTCGTGTCAACTCCTAGGTACCACATGGCAGCCTGTCATCAAAACAGTCCATCATTAAAAATAGCGCAGAACATCATTGCGTAACGCAAAAATCATCAGCGCCATAAGCAAAATCATGCCAAGCTGGTTGGCCACCATCTGCCACCGCACACTAAGGGGGCTTCCTCGAAGGGCCTCGATCAAAAAAAACAGCAAATGCCCGCCATCAAGGACAGGAATTGGAAGGAGGTTAAAAATCGCCAGACTCACACTCAAGAGCACGAGGAAATCAATTATCGCCTCCATTCCTCTCCGGGCGCTTTGGGCTGCTGTTGCAAACACGGCAATCGGCCCCCCAACGACTTTTTGCGGCTCAATAACCCCTGCCACAACAGCCCCAAGTATATGGACTGTCATTCGCGAAAGGTGCCATACCTGGTACACTCCGCTTCCGACAGCCTCCTTGATACCCACGGGAACCCGCTTTGTTCCAGGAAGTATTCCTATCTTATAGGGCGGAGGGGCATTCTCTATGCGCGGTTTGCCCTCCAGCACTTCAAGCTCTGGAATATCGGTTGTCCCGGTGATTCCAATTTCCTGGCGCAACACATGCCCGTCGTTCTGGCGCTCAACGAGAAACTGCATTTCTTTACCGCCCGACCCTCGAACCGTCTTGGCAAGTTCTTCCCAATTGGCAACGGGCTTTCCATCAATCGAGATGACAATATCGCCTCGCTGCAAGCCAGCCTTGGCAGCCGGATTGTCGGGCACTACCTCCCCGACTGTCGCCCCCGGGACAGGAACGACCTTGCCGTATATCGCGAAAGAAACAATGGCGAAAAGAATCGCAAATAATATATTAAATCCAGGACCCGCCAACACAATAGCGATACGTTGCGACAGGGGCTTATGTGAAAACCACCAGCTCTTATCATTCAGCCACTCAGAATTGCCCCCAGATTCACCGGCACTGCCAGCAGCTTCATTGGCACTGCCAGCAGCCGCGGACTCTGTAACTTGAACGCTCCCCGGATTTCCGCCGTCCTCGCTGCTGCCCTCTTCATCGACATTACCAAAGGGCTCCTCACCAACCATCTTGACATATCCGCCAAGGGGGACGATGCCGAGGGAGTAGTAGGTATTGCCGTATTTGCATCGAAATATCTTTTTTCCAAAACCGATCGCGAATTCAATAACGCCAACCCCGCACCACTTGGCAACGAGAAAATGCCCAAGCTCGTGGACAAAAACGAGGATTCCAAAAATGACTAGAGATGTCAGGCTGCTATAAATCCACTCAGGGACATGGGAAACGACGCTATTCATGTTTGCTTTCTAATTTCTGCTCTTAGTCCACTCTTAACTTGTTCCTGCAGAGACAGCAACTCATCAAGATCTGTAAATCCGCACCCTGCAAACCGGGAAAGGCCCCATTCCACAAGCGCCATGATATCGGTGAACTTAACCTGCCCCCGGACAAAGGCTTCAACGGCCTCCTCATTGGCGGCATTAAAGACAGCGCATGCGGGGGCGCCATCACGCAGGCAGGTGCGAGCCAGGCTGGGAGCCGGGAATCTTTCATCGTCCAACCTTTCAAATTCCAGACGAGACATGGCTTCGAGATCAAGGCGGCTCAAAACCCCCGCCAGTCGTGCCTGCGGATAGGCAAGCGCATATGCAATCGGAGCCCGCATATCAGGAATGGAAAGTTGGGCCAAGAGTCCGCCATCCACCGTACGCACCAAAGAATGGACAATGCTTTGAGGATGAATAATAACCTCAATTTTCTTTTCCTCCAAACCAAAAAGCCAGTGCGCCTCGATCATTTCCAGGGCCTTATTCATCAAGGTTGCCGAATCGATGGAAACCTTTGCTCCCATGTGCCAGCGTGGATGCCGAGCAGCCTGAGTCGGTGTTACCCGGCGCAGGTCCTCGCGGCTCGATCTCAAAAACGGGCCCCCCGAGGCAGTGAGCACCACACTCTCTACCTCATCGAGTGAAAGGCCCTGCATACACTGAAACAAGGCCGCGTGTTCGCTATCGACCGGAATAATGCGGCTTGTCGGCGCGGTCGAGCAGGCCTCTTGAATAAGAGGCCCGGCTGCAACTAAACTTTCTTTATTAGCGAGAGCAACGGTTTTTCCTGCGCGCAAAGCAGAAAGAGTAGACCGCACACCTGCGGAACCGACAATAGCCGCCACCACGACATCCACATCCGACCTGGCAGCACATGCAGAGATCTCGTTTTCACCGGAAACAAGCTCTGCCGCACTATCGGAGGTGAGGCTCCTCAGCTCGTCAAAGGCACTGGCGTCTCCCACTCCCGCAAAGCGCGGCCGAAATTCTTTGATTTGAGCGGCAAGCCGGGCAGAATTTCTTCCAGCTACCAATCCGACAATCTCAAATTGTTCGGGAAAGGACCGCGCCACCGAAAGCGCGCTTTCGCCAATAGACCCGGTCGACCCCAAAACCAAAATACGCCGCCGTTTGGCGCTGGCGTCCCGAATGCGAAACGTATCGACGGGCACCAGCATCATCCGCCCCTAAAATCCAAGCGCTAATGCCACTAGCAGCGGCGCTGCGCCAAGCAAGCCATCAATTCTGTCGAGCACGCCGCCATGTCCGGGGAACAGACTACCGGT
>CAZPBV010000115.1:0-6378 GCA_964584675.1 uncultured Bdellovibrionales bacterium | reverse complement strand
CGGTATCTTTAGCCCCGTAGAGGCGTTTCAGGTAAGACTTAAGCAAATCACCGACCTGGGCAGCAAGCACAAGAAGGGCGGCCGCCAGCATGGTAGTGCTGAAGCTGCCCATCCCCATCAAAAACCCTACTACCATGCCAGCTAAGACTCCACACACCAGCCCTCCCACACTTCCCGAGACGGTCTTATTGGGCGATAGAGCCTCAGCCAATGCCGGGCCCCTCAGGCGCGAGCCAACAAAATATGCAGCTGAGTCGTTAACACAAACGACCACCAGTAGCCACAGAAGCATGAGCCCTCCGCGATGAACTCCAGCCACGCCAAGAAGCGGCACCTGAACCAAGAAGGCTCCGCCAACACCAATCAAAAAAAATGCCGGCAGCGCATCTCTCAGAACCCGCTCAAGCACAGCAATGGACTTTCTTGACCAAAGCACCGCCCAAAAGCACATAATAAATCCTACCAAAATGCTTGCCACAGCGCCGCGCTCTAAAATCTTAGCCGCCGAAAAGACCGCGATGCTGTTCGAACAGCACCACCAGGAAACAAGAACTGCAGGCATTCCCGCCGCCAGGCACACCACGGCGCGCAGCCATGAAATATCAGCACCCTCAGCTCCCTGCATCTCTTCCAGTCTTGTCGGCCCAAGCATCGCCGCCTCATACGCGGACAGCATCACCGCAAGACACAGCACTCCCACCAGCGCCGATTTTCCAACGTTGCTGTAAGCGCTCCACACAATAAGAAATAGCATCACGGCAATAAGAACCCCCGCGGTGCCAACGCGGGCTCGTAGGTTTGAATAGCTCGTCATCAGTGCCTCCGATGGATAGTCTGCCTGTTCAAGACGAGGCCCCGGCCTCACACTGCTCGTCGGTCAATCCAAAGCGCCTTACACGGCCGGCATATTCCTGCAGGCACCGCCGATATTCTTCACGCGAAAACTCCGGCCATAGAAGCGGGCTCACAACTATCTCAGTATAGGCAAGCTGCCACAAGAGAAAGTTGGAAATCCGGTACTCGTCACTGGTACGAATGAGCACATCGGGGTCAGGGACATCCGGCGCATAAAGGCGGCGCTGAAAGTCTTCAACGCCAATATCAGCCGGCGCAAGTTGTCCGGCCAGAACACTCTCCGCCAGAGATCGCGCCGCGTGCACGATTTCATCTCGAGCACCGTAAGAGATAGCCAAAATCAAATCGAGCCCATCGACATGCTTCGATTGCTCCATCGCTCTATCAAGACGCTCCCGGACCCCCTCGGGCAAGCGTGCCAAATCTCCGATGGCGCGCAGCCTCACGCCATTTCCCACAAGTGTCGGAAGCTCACTCTCCAAATGGTGCATGAAGAGCTCCATCAGCGCCTGAACTTCCGCTGCGGGCCGATTCCAGTTCTCTGAAGAAAAGCTAAAGAGGGTCAAATAGCGAACCCCCAAGGCGCGAGATTCCTCAACTATTTCACGCACCGTCTTGGCGCCGGCCCGATGTCCGGCGACCCGCGGAAGAAAGCGCGCCTTGGCCCAGCGGCCATTGCCATCCATGATGATGGCGACATGACGCGGAAGGTTCTCTGGCGCACCTACCTTCTCCAGACTATCGACCCCTTTGCCGTTGGCAGAGTGGAGCCGCCCGTTACGCATATTACTCATGGCGCTGCTCTAACAACATAAACGCCCATCGCACCCCTCATCTTGTCAGCAAAGGCTCTTTACTCCAAATAGAAGGGGCTTACACTTCCATCATTTCCTTTTCTTTGACCGCCACGATGGTGTCAATCTCCTTGTTATAGCGATCGGTAATTTTCTGAATCTCATCCTGCAACCGCCGAGAATCATCCTCTGAAATTTTCTTATCCTTCTCTTGAGCCTTGAGGCCATCGATTGCCTCGCGGCGGTGATTGCGAACGGTCACTTTTGTCTCCTCGCCCATCTTACCAAGCTTCTTAATGAGGTCTTTGCGCCGTTCTTCAGTTAAGGCTGGTATGACGATGCGGATTAAGTTGCCGTCACGCCCTGGATTAAGCCCAAGCTCTGACTGCTGGATCGCCTTCTCTACTGCGTCAACCGCTCCCGGATCATAGACTTGTATCGTAATAATACGCGACTCTGGAACGGCTATCATGCCGAGCTGAATGAGGGGCGTCTGACTGCCATAGTAGTCAACCATCAACCCGTCCAAGAGCGACGCGCTCGCGCGGCCGGTTCTTAACCGACCAATATCTCTTTTGAAGTGCTCAATCGACTTTTTACATTTTGTTTCAAGGGCTTCAAGTTCAGGTCGCATACCAGTCTCCCCCCTAGCTTACACCCCGATCCGAATAGACCATCGTACCTACTCGCTCGCCGGTGACAATTCTTTTCAAATTCCCGGGTGTGCCGATGTTAAAAACAATGATTGGCAGTTTATTATCCATGCAAAGTGAAATTGCGGCTGCATCCATCACTCCCAGTCCTTTATTGAGTACGTCGAGAAAACTTAACGACTCATATGGTTGTGCATTGGGGTTTTTTACCGGATCCTTATCGTAAACAGCATCTACCTTCGTTCCCTTCAGGAGCACTTCGGCGTCCATCTCCATGGCTCGCAAACTCGCCGCCGTATCCGTGGTAAAATAGGGGTTTCCCGTGCCACTTGCAAAAATCACCACCCGGCCCTTTTCAAGATGGCGAGTGGCACGTCGGCGAATATAGGGTTCGGCAATCTGACGCATCTCGATAGCGGACATGACCCTGGTTTCAAGTCCCATCTGCTCCAAGATGTCTTGGAAAGCGAGGGCATTAATCACCGTGGCCAGCATCCCCATGTAATCTCCCGAGGCGCGATCGAGACCTTGCGCGCCGGCCTGCACACCGCGAAATATATTTCCGCCGCCGATAACAATTCCCAGCTGAACACCGAGTTCGTGCACTTCAAATATCTGCTTGGCAAAAGTTGTAATAGTGTCCGAATCAATGCCAAAGCCCTTATCCCCCGCCAGGATCTCGCCTGATAACTTTAGGAGCACTCGCCGATACCGAAGTCTATTAGTCTCGGGACCAGTCGCATGATTCTGAGAGGTATATTCCATCTATTTCAATCCTCAACGACCCTCATTCATAGATACCGAAGACGGCGCGCTTCCTTGCTTGGCGAAGCAACTATTGCGTTATCCGCTGCGCCACTCTTTTGCTTCGTCGCAAGAACGGCTTAGGCCAGCAACATACACTAGGCCGTCATGGCCGCCACTTCGGCAGCGAGGTTAGCCTGCACCTTTTCAACCCCCTCGCCGACTTCAAAGCGTTCGAACCTTCTCACCACCACTTTTTCCCCGACCTTCATGCTGAGTTCTTCAACAATGTTCTTTACCGTTCGGCTACCGGAGTCGTCCTTGATAAAGGCTTGTCGATAGAGGACCACATCTTCGTAGAACTTATCAATCTTGCCGGGCAATATTTTGTCAGCCTTGGCGCGTTGTTTCTCATCCATCTGCGCCATGAAAATTTCCTTCTCTTTGTCCAGGATCTGGGCCGGAACACTCTCCTCTGTAACATAGAGAGGCTTCATAGCGGCAATATGCATAGCAATATCACGCGCTAAAGCCTGAAACTCGTCATTGCGGGCCACAAAATCAGTCTCGCAATTCAGCTCCACCACAGCAACAATCTGGCCGCCGGGATGCACATAATGACCGATAACACCCTCGGCCGCTACCTTGCCAGCCCGCTTGCCGATATCTTTGAGGCCGCGCTTTCGAAGCACCTCGATAGCAGCTGACATGTCGCCGCCCGCTTCCGCCAAAGCACTTTTACAATCCATCATGCCCGCTCCGGTCTTGGCGCGTAGCTCTTTAACCATTTCCGCACTAACTTCTGCCATAACTCCTCTCTAACCTAAAAAAAGACTACGCTGCAAATCCGGGAGAAGCGCCTGCAGAGGCCCCATCGCCCGAGCCCCCTTCCACAGCACCCTTTCCATTGCTCTTTCGGTGTTCCCCATGCTCACGTTGATCACCGCGCGCGTTGTGCGCCATACGGGCCTCATAGGATGCCCGGCCTTCCAGCACTGCATCTCCCACCGCCGCGCACATCAAACGAACTGCTCGCGCCGCATCATCGTTACAGGCGATTGGAAACTGCACATCGTCAGGCTGAGCATTGGTATCAATGAGCGCAATAACCGGGATATTGAGGCGGCGAGCTTCATTAACGGCTATGGCCTCCTTGACCACATCGATAACGAAGAGGACGTCCGGCACCTTGCGCAAATTTCTAATTCCACCAAGGCTCGCCTCAAGCTTCTCGAGCTCTCTGCTCATTTCCAGCTTTTCCTTTTTAGTAAGCTTAATTTTTGAGCCTTCCTCTTCAGCCTGAGCAAGCAAATCTTCAAGCTTTCGCATGCGCTCAATAGAGTTTTTGATGGTTCTAAAATTGCTTAAAGTGCCGCCGAGCCAGCGAGCGGTTACATAAAATGCCCCTGAGCGCTTCGCTTCATGCTCCACGATCTCACGCACCTGCAGCTTGGTGCCGACATACAGCAGAGATCCCCCGCTGCTCACCACATCCACGATAAACTGGCGAGCTCGCTTCCAGTGCTCAAGCGACTTATCAAGATTAATAATGTGGACCCCGTTCTTGGCGGTATAAATAAATGGCGCCATTTTCGGATTCCACTTATCGGTCTGATGACCAAAGTGCGCTCCAGCTTCCAGCATGCTCTTAATAGAGACCTCGGCGGGGTAGCTAAAGTTCCCTAAATCAAAAGAACCCTGCTCCGAAGACCGGGATCGCCGGTTAGTCTTAGACCGCCCGGGCGTTCCCGGTTTACGAGAAGACTGACTCCCATCATTATCTTGAAAATCTTTGGCTACCGAACTAACCTCACTGTCGGAAGCGCCCGAGCCCGAATTGGACTGTACTGACATATATTTTCTCCGTCTTAGTTAATCCTCCCCGATCCGCCGACCAAGCTATAGACAAGGTCACAAGCTATAGACAAGGTCATTTGTTCACCGAAAAGTTCTGCTTTAAAATGCCGCTCGGGCCTTATTGCCGAACTTTCAGCGCACCAAGACTCATGACCGGGTGTGAAATTAGAGAGTTAGCTATCATAGTGGCGAAAAGAATGCAAATTTGGGCTGGAAAGCAGGACCCCGCCGCTCCCCTACCGAGCTCCTTCCTCTCCCAGCGCTCGCTGAAAAATGAGATCCACATGTTGTAGATGGCGGCGTAAATCAAATATCTGCTCGAGACGCTCGGCACCCAATGCGTTGGAAATCTGAGTATCCGCCCTGACTCGCTCCAATAGCCCGGCCCCTCCATCCCACGCTGCCAGCGCGTGCTTCTGCACAAGGCGGTAGGCATCCTCCCGCGACATCCCGGCATCAGCAAGGGCTATCAGCAATGTCCCGGAAAAAACCAATCCACGGGAAGACTCTAAATTTTCTCGCATACGGTCGGCATGCACCACCAATCCGTCCACCATGCCGCGAAGGCGCCGCAGCATAAAATCCAAAACTATACAGGCATCAGGGCCGATGACCCGCTCAACGGAACTATGGCTGATATCGCGCTCGTGCCACAGGGCAACGTTCTCCGAAGCCGACAGGGCATACCCCCGGACCAAACGCGCCAACCCGGAAAGATTTTCGCTCAAAACCGGATTTTTTTTGTGCGGCATTGCCGAGGATCCCTTCTGCCCTTTTCCGAACGGCTCTTCGACCTCACGAACTTCCGATCGTTGCAGGTGACGAATTTCCACACATACGCGCTCGATTGAACTTGCCAATTGAGCCAAGGCCGAAAAAAACTGCGCATGCCGGTCGCGTTGCACAATTTGTGTCGGCACCGTTTCAGGACGCAGTCCAAGCTTGGAAAGCACATACGCCTCTACCGATGGAGACACCGAAGCATAGGTTCCAACGGCACCGGCGATTTTTCCAACCGCCACCTCCATGGTTGCCTGCTCAAGACGGCGCTGGTGACGACGAAGCTCCGCATACCACCCCATGAGCTTGATGCCAAACGTTGTGGGTTCCGCGTGAATGCCGTGACTGCGGCCTATGCAGGGGGTGTGCTTATACTCCTCCGCCCGGCGCTTGAGAACCGCCAGAACGTCCTCAACATCTTTCCCAAGAAGCTTGCCAGCTCGCACCAATTGCACCGCCAGGGCCGTATCTAGGACATCACTGGAAGTCATGCCGCGGTGCATGAATCGCGCTTCCGGGCCGACGTTTTCAGCAACGTTGGTCAAAAATGCGATGACATCATGACGAACTTCCGCCTCTATCTCGGCGACTCGCGTCACATCGAAGGCTCCCCGCGCGCGCACCGCAACGGGCGCCTCTGCCGGAGCCACCCCTTCCTTGGCCATGGCCTCCAGCGCCAAGGTTTCGATCTCCAG
>CAZPBV010000114.1:0-9845 GCA_964584675.1 uncultured Bdellovibrionales bacterium | reverse complement strand
AATCAACAGGATATGATCTCCAATCCGCTGTTGCTACTGCAACAGCGGTTCCCACTGGTGGTACGGTAGCGACCACTTCACGGCCTTCGCTCCTGGAATTCATTGCATCCAATCCGGTCAAGGCCCTGCAATCCCTTCTTTCTGCTCCTGCCGTCATGGCAGTGACCGGCTCAACAGTTGTTTCCTTCCCGGTGAGCATGGTGAGCTCGGCGGCCTTTGCCGGCACAGTCATATGGTCCGCCAAAAATGAATTGCGCCACCATCGCGATGAGGCGGCTGAAAAGGGCGCTGCTCATGACAAACCGAGTACGAGTAGAAAAGTCAGTTTGTTGAGCTATTGGAGCGGAGCTCCCGGTTTGTGCACTATGGTTCAAGGAGCTTGCTTTATCTACACTGCAGGCGTCGCCGCAACCTCCGGAGACTTTTTTAAGGCGGCGGTCTTTGCCCTTTTTGCCGTCGGACAGGGGGCGGGAACTACTATTGCTAATAGTGGTTACCGAGCCCAGGTTAAGGACTCCCCCCTCGTGCGGGTATGCGCGAAAGTATGGAGGTCATTTCCACCGACTGTACGCACTGTGCTCTTAGATCCGGGGGTGGCATTTATCGCGGGAAACTTGGCTCTGATACTTAAAGATTTAAACCTCGGGAAGCTCCTGTCCCTCGGCTATGGCCCCTCCACTCTATGTGCCCTTGGTGTATCAGTGGCAACCTTTGGCTTGCTGAAGGGGTTGTCACCTTTGGTTAGCGGTTTGGGTTTTCGTTGAGAATGCCATTTCCGAAGGCAAAGAATTGAGCCCCGGAGTGCTATTTGGTTCTTGTTTTAAAGTTTGCCGTTTCAGGACCGGAACTATTTAGTTGTGCCGGCCGCGCCCTCACTTAACCTGAGAGCACTCTGAAAAAGCTCGCCATAGGTAATAGGATCCATGCTCCACTGCCCACTATCCACTTCCTGTAGACCGCTGAAAATGATGGCTGCGGTCTCCCCCTCATACCCTGCGCTGAATATCCCAATCGATCGTACCGCCTCCGCTCTTACCCCGGCATCGAGGCTCGCAAAGGCCAAACCCACCAACAGATCTCGCGCCGCCCGGCGATCTTTCTCCGGTGCATTGGGAACATCACTCGAGGGATTCGGATAAACACCTCTCCACATCCCCCTGACTGTATATATAAGACGAGCGGCTGAACGCGGATCCTCCGCGAGGTTCTCACCGCAAATTTGTAAATAATCGTGCAAGTCTGCCGTTTCGAAAAGATCCTCCAGATCCTGCACATCGGAGAACTCCGGGTCCGCACCATCCATGGACCAACACCTGTTGAGGTAATCCGAGCCCAAGGAATCCTCCCCAAGCTCAACGTCCGGCCCGTCACGATCCGCCATAAGCTCAGCAATAATGCGCCCCTTAAGGCTCGGCGAAACCGTGTCATCCTGCAAAGCCTCCCGAGCAAAGCTTTCAAGCTCTTCTGAAGTGAGCACCTCCCGCAGTCCTTCCCAAGCATGGAATCTCTCGGTCTCGAGCCAGCGAGGATTTAACCATCGCGAACTATCAGGCGCAGGAAAAAACAAATCGCCCAAGCTATCCACCCGTAAATTCCATCGAGAGACTGTCGTCTCGGCTTCTACCTTCGCCAGCTGTGAACGCCAATCGACCGGGTTGACAGAAAAAGTGAGAGATTTCAAATGAGACGGAAAAAACAGCGCAGGTTGGGGAATGGTAGAAATATCCGGGGGCGCTCCTTGTAGCGCAATGACACCTTCGTTCGGGGGTGACGTGTCTCGATTCCTCCCGCCGATAGATCCAACCTCCTGATTGGGCTCGCTCCTTGCAGGCAATTCGTATTCGATGTTCGCAGAGGTTGACTCATATTCAGAAGGCAACGCCGACTCTCCAGTATCTATAGCGATTCCTGCTGTTTCCTCTGCTTTGAGAGGAATATCTTGCTGATCATCCACTCTTGGATCAGGCTCGACCGAAGGAGCGGTGGGATTAGTCTGACCGAATATTCCGGACTCGCCGTCCCCGAACTGCCGCGACCGAGCCTCATTCGAAGCTGGAATAACACTAACCGGTGGCAAGCTACCTTCCAGGTCAGACAGCGCAGGAGGGGGCGGATTGCAAGCTTGATTCCGGGCCACCAAACCTATTCCACCTACAACTATAAGGCCAGCGGTGATTTTAGAACGGGTCGCAAACATGAATACTTTAACTCATCGACCGGTGGGGAACCTGGGCTGCTCTGAGACTAACACAACTCAGCTATTCTTACATGTAAGAAGGCAATGCCCCTAACTACCTACTCCCCTTTCGGAAATTTGCCGTTCTTGACTCTGGTTTTGCCCTTTTCGACCTGAAATATCTCCCTCTTCACCACCTCTATACAGGTCAGACAGTTGCCATAGACAAGCCCGGTATCAATGCCAATCTTATATGGCAGATGAAACATGACATCCTCATAGGGGGTATGCCCAAATACGATGGTCTTCTTGAAAAAGTGAATATTCGAAATAAATTCTTCGCGAATCCAAAATAAATCAGCCTCTATCTGGGCTCGG
Source organism: uncultured Bdellovibrionales bacterium (assembly GCA_964584675.1). Lineage (GTDB taxonomy): Bacteria > Bdellovibrionota_C > UBA2361 > UBA2361 > JBGSMV01 > CAZPBV01. The sequence goes on along the minus strand of CAZPBV010000114.1, from coordinate 7,291 downwards.
ATGTCTCGCAACGGGTTGAGCCCCGCATGCACAAAACAATAATCCCCGATGAGCACATAGTTTTCGAGGCGCTGCAAGAAACCTGCATGTTCAGGCGGCAGAGCTTTGACAAAATTGGAACGCACTTCCTCAGGCGACCCCTCCTTGGGAACGCCATAGCTTAACAAGGTGTCAGCTCCGCCATTATAAAGATACGCCTTCCCCTCGCGTCCTTCCTCGCCCAGAAAAGAGAGCATCATATCTTCATGATTCCCTCGTAAAAAAATCGAACGAGGAAACTCATCGCGGAATCGAAGCAAGGTGTCAATGACTTCCTTTGATTGCGGACCACGATCCACGTAGTCCCCAATGAAAATAACCAAATCATCCTGGGTAAGCTTTTGAGCGCCCTTAAGGTGGTCTAGCAAGATGACCGTTTCATCGTTACACCCGTGAATATCACCGACTGCGAATATTCGCGGCGGCACTTCAGATATCTCTAAACACCTAGTCATGATCACCAATCTTTAACACCGCTAAAAAGGCCTCTTGGGGGATGGAAACCTTTCCAACTTGCTTCATTCGTTTTTTGCCTTCTTTTTGCTTTTCTAGCAACTTCCGTTTTCGCGTGATATCGCCCCCGTAACATTTGGCAGTCACATTCTTTCTGAGCGCCTTGACCGTTGATCGAGCAATTATTTTACCCCCTATCGCCGCCTGAATAGCCACCTCGTACATCTGCCGATCAATGAGGTCCTTCAGCTTCTCAGTAAGTTCCTTTCCCCGAGTGAAGGCCTTGTCGCGATGAACTATGATACTCAAAGCATCAACGTTATCGCCATTGATCTTTATGTCGAGTTTCACCACATCCGACTCATTATATCCCCTAAATTCATAATCAAATGAGGCATATCCCCTGGTAACGCTCTTTAAGCGGTCCTGAAAATCGAGCACTATTTCATTTAAGGGGAGGTTATATACCACTACCGCTCGCCCCTGAGGCCGGGAGGCATCACCCGCCTGGTCACTTCCAGTTGATGCGCCATGGCCGTGTACACTCATGCTTTGCTGCACTCCTCGCCGTTCTTCACATAATTTCAATATGTTACCTAGAAACTCGGTCGGACAATGGATGGTTACCTGCACTATCGGCTCCTCAATCTTGAGAATATTCTGCGCCGCCGGAAGCTTGGTTGGATTATCAACCATGTACACACCCCCTTCGTTCAAAGTCACCCGGTACACTACGGAGGGAGCCGTGGTAATGAGATTGAGCTCAAACTCTCTCTCTAGGCGCTCCTGAATAATTTCCATGTGCAACATGCCGAGGTATCCGCAGCGAAACCCAAATCCCAAAGCAGCTGAACTTTCAGGCTCAAAAGTAAAGGACGAGTCATTGAGGCTTAATTTTTCGAGGGCAGCTCGTAAATTCGAGTAATCATCCGAGTCAACCGGGAAGAGTCCCCCGAAGACCATGGGTTTGACCTCTTTGAAGCCCGGTAGAGGCTCTGACCGTTCTGCACGGCAACTCGCAACCGTGTCGCCAATTTTGACGTCGCGCAAATTCTTAATAGCCGCAGAGAAGTACCCGACCTCGCCGCTTCGTAATTCTTCCACCTCCAAGGGATGTGGTGTAAACACGCCAACTTTATAGACCTCGTACTCAGCCCCTGTGCTCAGAAAACGAATACTGTCGCCGGCGCGAATTGACCCGTCAAATACCCGAACCTGAACAACCACTCCGACATACGAGTCAAACCAAGAATCATATACCAAGGCCCGCAGAGAGGCATCCTCGCTCCCACGAGTTGGAGGCGGCATTCGAGTTACAATTGCTTCCAAAACTGCTTCAATTCCAATGCCTGTCTTGGCGCTTATTTCAATCGAGTCCGAGGTATCGAGCCCGATAATATCCTCTATCTCGCGCTTTACACGCCCAGGATCGGCATTAGGCAAATCGATCTTATTAAGAACCGGCACAATCTCAAGATTATTGTCGATTGCCATGTAGACGTTGGCCAGCGTCTGGGCCTCAACCCCCTGACTCGCGTCAACTACCAGAAGTGCTCCTTCACAAGCAGAGAGGCTACGCGACACCTCATAGGAAAAATCCACATGACCCGGGGTGTCAATGAGATGGAGCTGATAGGTTTGCCCATCCTTGGCTTTATAGGAAAGGCGCACCGTTTGAGCCTTGATGGTAATTCCTCGTTCGCGCTCCAAATCGAGTTTATCAAGAAATTGCGCCTGCATTTCGCGCTTTTCGAGCGCACCAGTAGCTTCCAGGAGCCGATCGGCGAGCGTCGACTTTCCATGATCAATGTGAGCTATGATACTGAAATTACGAATGTGAGCGCGCGCCATGTTGCTTAAACCACACCGCCGTTTTCTGAAGACCGGCCTCCAAGGTGGTCAGCGCTTTCCACCCAAAAGTCGTAAACGCCAGTTGCGCATCAATGGCACTTCGCATTTGCTCGCCAGGCTTTGCCGGCGCTTGCTCAATCTTGAAATCCACTCCTAAAGCAAACTTCGTCATTTCACACAGCGCCGCCACCGAAGTTTCTCGTGCGGTGCCAATGTTGTACACTCCCTGAACACGCTCCTTCACCGCCACCCTGACCGCCTGCACGACATCGCCAACATACACAAAGTCGCGTGTTTGCTCGCCGGACCCGTAAATAACGGGACTTTTTCCGGCCAACATTCGTTCACAAAAAATCGCTACAACCCCGGCCTCGCCATGGGGGTTTTGCCGCGGACCATAGACATTTGACAGTCGAAGCGCCGCATACCCCAGTCCAAACTCGCGTTGCCAAAACTCCAAATATAATTCTCCCACCCTTTTTGATTGTCCATAAATACTTGTCGGACGAATGGGGTGACCCTCGGGGGCTGGAAAAACATCTTGTTCACCATACATGGCACCCCCTGTCGAAAGGAATACGACGTAGGGCTTCAAGTGTGACTGACAAGCCTGTAACAAGTTAACAAGACCAGCCACATTAATTTCAACATCGGCTAATGGATCGCGCATACTTTCCCTGACGGAAATTTGCGCTGCGGTATGAATAAGGACATCCGGTTTAATTGATTCAACAAACGCGCGCGCTTCACGCGATCGAATATCTAGAATTTGCAATTCAGCACCCTGGGGCAGATTGTCTTTTCGCCCGGAAGATAAGTTGTCCAGTACCGCCACGGAATGCCCATCAGCGACCAAACCTTCGACAATATGGGATCCAATAAACCCCGCGCCGCCAGTAACCAGGAATCGACTCATTGACTACCTTCCTCCCTATGAACCCGAGTCTTGGAGCCGCGCCCTAAAGTCGGCTATAGTTTGAGCCAAACCCGCTTGCAGATCGACAGTCGGGCTCCACGACAAGTCTTTCTTGGCCAGGGCTATATCAGGCTGTCGTCTGGTGGGATCGTCCTGAGGCAAGGGCAACTCCACAATTTTTGACGAAGATCCCGTCATGCTGATAATCGTCTTTGCCAAATCCATGATAGTCATTTCATTGGGATTGCCGAGGTTCACAGGCCCGTAAAAACCTTCCTTGTCCATACAGGCAATAAGCCCCGTGACCAAATCCGACACAAAACAAAATGAACGTGTCTGTGACCCCGCGCCATACACCGTAATGTCCTTATTTTGCAGGGCTTGATGGATGAAATTTGAAACGACGCGGCCATCATCAAATAGCATGCGAGGCCCATAGGTATTGAAGATCCGCACAATTTTAGCCTCAACGCCATTTTGAGTGAGATAGTTAAAGGTGAGAGTTTCAGCAACCCGCTTGCCCTCATCATAACAACTACGCGGGCCAATGGGATTGACGTTGCCCCAATAGCTTTCACGCTGAGGATGCTCTTGGGGGTCTCCGTAAACCTCCGAAGTGGAAGCCAAAAGAAATTTGGCCCGCACACGCTTACACAAGCCAAGCATGTGAATCGTGCCAAGAACATTGGTCTTAATTGTCTTAACCGGATTGTGCTGATAATGAATGGGTGATGCCGGACACGCCAAATGGTAGACCTGATCAGCTTCCAGAAGAATCGGCTGAGTGACATCATACCGAATGAATTCAAACCGCGGATGCGAAAGAAGCGGAAGAATATTAGTCCGGCGACCGGTGAATAGGTTATCGATAGCTATCACTTCATGGCCGCGCTCAATAAGCGCGTCACAAAGATGTGAACCAATAAATCCTGCTCCCCCAGTAACAATAATTCGAGCCATACCCCTCCACGCCCTAGCTGGCAGCCATCACCGGTTTTCTGCCGATGCAGACATAGGAGAATCCGCGCGAAGCAACACGCTGCGGCTCGAATAGGTTTCTACCGTCAAAGATAACCGGCTTCTTCATAGCCTGCTTCATTTTGTCAAAATTGGGACGACGGAATTCATTCCACTCGGTGCAAATGACCAAGGCATCTGCGTCACCAAGCGCATCATAATTCGATTTTGCATAGCGCATGCCGGAACGTTCCCCAAAGAGGGCGCGAAAGCTTTCAACAGCCTCCGGATCAAAGGCGCATACTTCTGCTCCGCGCGACAAAAGATCGTCGCACACGCTAAGGGCCGGCGCTTCGCGCACATCATCGGTCTTTGGTTTAAACGCCAATCCCCAAACGGCAAAGCGCATGCCCTCCAGATTGTCAGATCCATAGTATGTGCAAATATTTTTGCACATGACATGTTTCTGAGCCTCGTTAACCTCTTCCACGGCATTGGAAATTTTCAATTCGATCCCGAAATTTTTTCCGGTGCGAATCAGCGCTTGCACATCCTTTGGAAAGCATGAGCCCCCGTAGCCGATACCGGGGAAAAGAAAGCTCATCCCGATACGAGAATCAGTACCCATGCCTATGCGCACCTGATCGATATCCGCGCCAACCTTAGCGCATAAGTTAGATACCTCATTCATAAAAGAAATCCGGGTTGCCAACATTGCGTTGGCCGCATACTTGGTCATTTCCGCTGAAGGAACATCCATCACAAGAATGGGATTGTTGGTGCGCACGAATGGAGAGTACAACTCTCGCATTATCTTGGCCGCTTCATCGCTCTCAACGCCTATCACCACTCGGTCAGGCTTCATAAAGTCGTCGAGCGCCGCGCCTTCCTTCAAAAACTCCGGGTTGCTGATTACTTCAAAGGAGTGCTTGGTGAGTCCGCCTACAACTCGTTTCACTTCTGCCGCAGTGCCCACCGGAACGGTGGACTTATCAACAATGAACTTGGGACCGTTCATGAAACGCCCAATGCCCCGCGCAACTTCCAGAACATGCGACAGATCGGCAGAGCCGTCTTCATCTTGAGGTGTGCCAACGGCGATGAATATGACTTCGCTTTTCTCGACCCCTTCTTGCAGGGACGTGGTAAATGCAAGCCGGCCTTCTTCTACATTGGACACCACCAAATCGCTAAGCCCGGGCTCAAAAATCGGGATATCGCCCTTTTTTAGCCGTTCAATCTTGGCGGCATCTTTGTCAACACAAATAACGTCATTGCCGCTATCGGCAAAACATGCGCCCGCAACCAGGCCTACGTAACCAGACCCAACCACTGTAATGTTCATGAGCTAAACCCCTTTAAATCACACGAAGCTCGGCGAAATACAACATGCTTGTAACCACTCAGGGGGCCTAATTTTTGAGAATACCAACAACTTTGTCTACCAACCCCTCAGGGGTCGATTTGCGGAGCAAATCGGGGGTGACAATAAGTAAGCGTTCACAATTAGCTAGCCAAGGCGCGACCAGCGCTTTGACGTCACACCAGACCACAGTTGTTGACCGCGCTTCGTGTATTCAACTATTTACACCCCGTGAACGCTTACCGTATTTCAGGTTAAAGGTAAAGAGGGTCGCTAAGCAGCTTCACGCTGCTCGCCCCAACCTCTAAGAAGAGTGAGGAAAAGAATTTTCAAATCGAGTTGTAACGACCAATTCTCAATATAGTACAGGTCGTATTCAATACGCTTGTCTATCGATGTATCCCCGCGCCAACCATGAACTTGAGCCCAGCCGGTCATGCCGGCGGGAACCTTATGACGCAGCATGTACCGCGGCACGCGTCTCCTAAATTCACTGATAAAGACAGGCCGCTCGGGACGAGGTCCGACAATCGACATATCGCCACGCAGGACATTAAATAGCTGCGGCAATTCATCTAAGTTATAGCGCCGTAAAAATTTCCCAAGCCCCGTTACGCGCGAGTCTACACGTCTTGACCACTGCGGACCGTCGGCCTCGGCATCAGTGCTCATGGTGCGAAATTTATAGATGGTAAAACGAGTGCCGTCGAGGCTGACACGCTCTTGGCGATAAAAGATGGGTCCTCGCGAGGTGAGCTTCACGAGCATTGCAATAAGAGCCATAACCGGCAAAGCCATCAAAACCAGAACAGACGCTGTCACAAGGTCAAAGGCACGTTTCGCGATAAGGCCAACCCCGTCAAGCGGCGAAGACTGAACACTAATGATCGGAAGTCCTTCAAACTCCTCTAATGACCCACCGACACTAACAAATTGGTAGATGTCCGGTACTACCCGCACATCCACTACTGAATCTTCAAGAGCAGCCATGATACCGGGCAAATAGTGGTGGTCCTCGAGCGGCAGTGCCACCATTGCCTGATCAATGTCCATGCTTTTTAATATCCCCGGCAAGTCGGCGTAGCCCCCAATAATAGGGACACCACCCGGTCCCCGCGCCTGCCGAGTACTCGTGTCCCCATTTACCACTCGAAGCCCAACGCCCTCGCGCGACAAGCACCCTACCAGTTGAATTCCCAATTCACGGTGGGCACGAATGCGGGCGATAACATCCCGCGCAACCTGTTCAGAGCCAATGACAAGCATGTAGCGAAGGTTGTAGCCCTGTCTTCGAATTTCTCTCAGAAGCGCACGCAATACACTGCGTTCCACCATAGTGAAAATGATCGCCAACCCGCCAAAATAGCCAAATACTAAACGAGAGTATGGAACCGTCTTCTCGCGAAAGAGATAGGTAATCGCTATGAAAAGTAACAAACTAAGAGCGTTGGCCTGAGCAAGAACCCACATCTCCCGGGAGCGGCGCACACCACGCATCGGGCGATAAAGCCCCATGCGTTTAAAAACATAGGTCCAAATTAGCCAAATAAATAGCAGCATCGAAAAATAATGCGCAAATGGCGGCACTCCCTTCTCGACCGGAATTAGTTCAGTGCGGAATCGAAGCCAATAGGCCAAGCACCAGGCGCAAGAGACCACGAATAGGTCAGCCCCCAGGAAAAGAAATTCGAATAATTGGCGCTTCTCTTTAA
>CAZPBV010000113.1:0-9845 GCA_964584675.1 uncultured Bdellovibrionales bacterium | reverse complement strand
TTGCCTTCGGGCCGGGAGCCAACCCGACTTCCAGATGAAGAGACAGGACCGATGCAGACCCCGGGTCTCCAGCGCGTTCTGCAGCGCGCCGTCATGCACATGCGTTCGGCCCAGAAAGATCTAATTACCGCCAAGGAAGTGCTTGTAGCTATTTTCTCGGAGGAAGACTCGCACGCCGCCATTAGCCTGCTGCGACAGGGGGTGACACGGTTAGATGTCATTAATTTTATTTCTCATGGTGTTTCTAAAGTTGATCCGCTCGAAGTCGTTCGGAGTAAAGATGAGGAAGAGAGGGAAGTCGCAGAAGAGGAGTTAGACGAGCGTGGCGATAGTTCCGAACAGTCCTTACGCAAGGGTAAAATGCTAAAATCTTTTACCGATGACTTGACTGCGCGTGCCAAGCGGGGAGAGCTGGATCCGGTGGTAGGTCGTGAGAAGGAGGTGGAGAGGGCCCTTAAGATATTGAACAGAAGGCAGAAGAATAATCCCCTTTTTGTCGGCGATCCCGGTGTTGGAAAAACTGCCTTAGCTCATGCAATTGCTCAACGAATAGTACATGGCAATGTTCCCGAAAGCCTTGCGGGGGCAGCTATTTTTTCTCTTTCGGTGGGTTCCCTGGTAGCGGGCACAAAGTTTCGCGGGGAATTTGAAGAGCGTTTAAGGCTTATTGTTCAGGAACTGCTTGCTCTCGATAAGGCTATTTTGTTTATCGATGAGATTCACACCATTGTAGGAGCCGGTGCCACCGGAACAGGCTCCATGGACGCGGCAAATTTATTGAAACCTGCTCTTGCCACTGGAAAATTGCGGTGCATAGGCAGTACGACGCATGAGGACTACAAGAAGAGCTTTGAGAAAGATCGAGCTCTCAATAGGCGTTTTTCTACCATTGACGTGTCCGAACCTTCGATTGAGGACACTATAAAGATTTTGGATGGCCTGAGAGAGCGATTCGAAACACATCATAGAGTACGTTATGCCCCGTCGGCATTGCGTGCCGCGGCGGAACTTTCTGCGAAGCATATTAATGATAAGTATTTGCCCGATAAGGCAATCGATGTTGTTGATGAGGCAGGGGCTGCTAACGGGCTTTTGCCCCTTAAGAAGAGAAAAAGGACCTTGACTGAGGCCGATATTGAGCGTGTTGTATCGGCGATTGCCAAAGTCCCTGTTAAGAGTGTCAGTCGCTCGGACAGTGATGCTCTTTCAACGCTTGAAAAGCGTCTTAAGCAGCGCGTATTCGGTCAAGACAAGGCAGTTTCAGCAATTGCGCGGGCAATAAAGCGAAGCAGAGCGAATTTGAAGAGCGACCAGAAACCCATCGGTTGTTTTCTTTTTGCGGGACCGACGGGCGTTGGGAAAACGGAGTTGGCGAAAGCATTAGCTCAGGAGCTGTCAGTCCACTTCCACCGTTTTGATATGAGTGAATACATGGAGAAACATGCCGTCGCTCGTCTCATTGGGGCGCCGCCAGGGTATGTTGGGTATGAGGAAGGAGGGCTTCTCACCGATCTGGTGCGTAAGCAGCCATACGCGGTTCTCTTGTTTGATGAAATTGAGAAGGCACATGAGGATATTTTTAATATTCTACTGCAGGTAATGGATGATGCGCGCCTCACGGATTCTCATGGTAAGCGAGCTGACTTTAGAAATGTCATACTTATTATGACTACTAACGCAGGCTCGGAAAAGGCAGCTTCGCTGGGGTTTGGACAGGCATCTGTTGATACCGGCCGCGATCATGCCGTTAAGCGCATGTTTAAGCCTGAGTTCCGTAATCGCTTGGATGACATAATTTATTTTCAGCCTCTTGACCTTCCTATCATCGAACTTATCGTAGACAAGTTTGTACTGGAGATTCAGGGCCAGCTAAAAGAGAAAAAGGTTACTTTGAAGTTGAGTGAATCGGCTAGACGATGGCTTGCCGAGAAAGGATTTGACACAGTACTGGGCGCCCGCCCAATGGGTCGTCTTATTCAAAAGGAAATTAAAGATCGGCTTGCCGACGAAATTCTGTTTGGTCGCCTTAAATCTGGCGGCACAGTTTTTATTGGGCATGGATCAGACGGCATAACCTTTGAGTTTCGGTAGCGGCCCATGCGTGCAAAAGTTCTCGCCTTAGTGCTCGGCTTGTGCGTCGGCGGTGCCGTCATTTGGCAGATGGCGACTCCCTCGCCCTTGCCGAATGGTGCGGGGCGGGATGTGCCCCATGGCGATCGAAAAGAAAGAAACTTGATACAGACTACAGGGAGTCTAGAACTTCTGGTGCCGACGCCGCCCCTGCCGCATGCAGGTAGGAATACACCGTATCTCACCAATTCCCAGGAGAGCGTTGTCGCCGAGAAAAAGCCGGAAGTTGTTTTCCCGTCAACCGATTTGACTCCAACGGTGTCGTCGGCGGACCCTGTGATTACGAGAAGTGCCTCCCATCCCTCGCTTGAGGCTCTTCGTGAGTTAGGGCAACAGGATCGCTCGTTTGCAAACCGCATTGTCCCCGGATTGGGTGCGCCCGTGAGTTCGAGTGGCCCGTCTCAGGTGCTCCCTAGCCCGACACCAGTTGTTTCGCCCACACCCACTGGAATGCCCCTCGTTGGAGGGCAGGCTCGTGGCTACGCCATGTTGTATCTCATGCACCCGCGCGCAAGACAGACGGTAGAAAGGCAACTACAAATAATGATCGAGGCAAACGTGAGGGACCTGTACCTTGGTGTTCTCACGGACGGCACTTTTGGAGAAGATATTGATTACCTTGCTTCCATAGTGCGCCGCATCGGCAAAACGGGCCGGACACTGACGTTGGCTTTATACCTGACAAATGGCGCCACCATGAGGAGTTTTGAGACGACACCTATTACGGCCGGATTCAATAATATTGATCCGTTGACATTTCGGGAGCTGATAGAGAGAGACTTCTCGACGCAGCAACAATTTCTTTCCATGGTGCGTCGGGTTTCCCCTCTCTACGAATTAAATCGCCGGTCCAATCGACGTAATCGCAATATTGCCCTGGTCATGCTTGAAGACAACCTTGATGCCGAATCCTACCGTGTTATGCGATCGCTAGCTGCATCGGTATTACCTCGGACGGTGCAGTTCATACGTAATCCTTGCCTCGGGTGCTATGAAGGAAACGACCAGGTCAGTTTTGATGACGGGCTGGAAAGTCATATTCCTGGTGAATTGTTGAAGGGCGGCCCCATGAGTGCATTTAGTCTTGATGGGGTCGGATATGCGCTTCCCGGTGACCAACCCTCGGCCGCCTTGAGCGCTGATCAGGTCAAACAATTGTTAACGGCAGCTCAGCAGAGGCAACTTTCCTTCTTTGCACTGTGGCGCGGCGCGCGCCAGGGTCTTGGGGACGCCTCTATACACCCGGATCAAAGAACATATGAGGTGCCAACAGAGGAGCATAGGCGTATAGAAATTGAACTCTTGAGGTATGGTCTAGCGCCGGTAGAAGAAACAAGTTCTTTGGAATGAGATAGTTACAATTCCCAGTCAATGGAGCCTTTGCCATGCTCCAGCAGATAGGTATTGGCCTGGGAAAAGTGTTTACACCCAAAAAAACCTTTATCGGCCGAAAACGGGGAAGGGTGTGGCGCGGTAAGCACCAAGTGGCGACTACGATCAATAAACGCTCCTTTTCGCTGCGCATAAGCGCCCCAGAGGAGAAATACCAATTGCTCTTTTCGGAGGTTAAGCTCATGGACGATGCGATCGGTGAATTGTTCCCAACCTCTATTTGCATGTGAGCCTGGTTTGCCGGCCTCCACCGTTAGAACTGCATTGAGCAGCAGCACTCCTTGAGAAGCCCACTTTTCTAGGCAACCATGGCTGGGGCGCGAAATGCCAAGGTCGCTATGAAGTTCTTTAAAAATATTTACCAAAGAGGGTGGAGGGGGCACCTCCGGCTGCACCGAAAAGCATAACCCATGAGCCTGAAGAGGGCCATGATAAGGGTCCTGTCCGAGTATAACCACCAGGACTTTCTCAAAAGGAGTCGAGCTAAGAGCCTGAAAAATATTTCCCTTTGCAGGATAAATGGTTTTTCCTCTGTGGCGTTCTGTGTCAAGAAACTTCAAAAGTTCCTGAAAGTACGGTTGTTCCTTCTCACCTCGTAACACCTCCTTCCAGTTTAAGACCGGCGGTGGCGGAGAAGGGGGGCTAAGAAAATCGACTTGTTGGCTCACAAACAGAATCTAGTAAGGGTCAAATTGTTCTAACTCGTTAAGCATATGAACATAAGAGTCATATCGAGACTGTGGGATCTTTCCAGCTACCAGCGCATTCTTAACCCCGCAAAGCCTTTCCACCGTGTGGGCGCAATCTCCGAATTGACAGTCCTCACGAAAAGCGACAATTTCAGGAAAGGTGGCGGCAATCATCTCTTTGGTGAGATGAGTTACACCAAAATTTTGCATTCCAGGCAAGTCAATCAGAAGAATGCCCGAAGCACCATCCCTCTGGTAAAGGAAACCAAGCGGCTGGGAAGTAGTTTGTCGCCCCTGCCCCGTCTTTTTGCTGACGTTGGCGGTCTTTTGGTCGGCCTCGGGCACAAGGCGGTTGAGAAGGCTGCTCTTCCCAACACCAGAAACTCCGGCCAGCGCAGCGATGCGAACATCCGAATCGGATAAAATGTCGCGCATTAAGTCGATCCCTTGCCCAAGTTTTGCACTCGTCAACAGCACGTTGATCCCCGAGCGAGAGTAGCGTTCAGTTAGAGTCTGCGCTTCAGCTACGCCTAAATCAATCTTATTGACTATGAGGGAACACGGTATCCCTTGGGACTCAGCAACCGTGGCAATGCGATCGATTATCAAGGTGTTATAGAGCGGGTTGAGCGCTGAAACGATGAACAATCTATCGAGGTTTGCAACCACACTATGCTCGGCCCCACGATAGGTGCGAGATAGGATATTTTTCCTAGGTACTATGGAATCGATGATGAACGTACTATCTCGCTGATGAAACTCAACTATGTCACCAATGGTAAGATCAAGAGCTTTAGAAGCAATGGTTGCGGCAAAAGAAGAGCTTAAATCGGAAGAGATAATGGCGTGGCGTCGCGAGGTAGTAACAACTAAGGCATGGTTTTCCTCTAATAGCATGGTCGTCGGCGATGAACTCATGCAAATGCCGGGAAATCGATGAAGCTAATATGTGCTGACATATTATGATTGGGCGAGGGACCTAAGTTTCGGGAAAAAGTCCAGTGACTGTTCAAGCAATTGAATCCAATTAACGTTTTGACCGTACCTGCTAATGAAGAGGCTGGTAATGGTAAAAATGACTGGGGCAATGAACGCAGTCAATATTCCATCAATTTCAATGCCCGGGGCAAATTTTATTACTAACCAGAAAATTATGCCATTTACTGCGAGGAGCGTGATGGCGTGAAGCGTTACTGAATCTGGTACACTAAAGAAAGCGGCTGTGCTCCAAAGGTGGGCATTTACGAGCGCAAGGCCTGTTACCGCAGCTAGAGCACCGATAAAGCTCGTGATTCTAAGCTTCGGCAAAAGCAGGGCTGTAAGCATCATGGCTATTGTCTGACAAATCCAGTAGCTGAATTGAAACTTCATGTCTTCCATGCTTCATTTCGCATCCGGACATTGAGAATGTCCAAAGGCCCCCAGAAAGAAAACTCCAACGAGTAACACTATACCGGCCGCAAAAAATAGCCAAAAGCAATCAGATTTTGACCTTCCGAACCAGACTTTCATGGGTGGCCAGTAAATACTTGCAGCCAATCAAAATGTCTGTGTATTGATTGGCTGTATACCCCTGGAGGGCACCAATACTCGCCGCACAAGCTACAAGGGCCAATGAGGCTCTTGCCTCGACTTTGCTTGACCCCAGGCGGTACGAACTAGGCCATTCATGAGCGGCGAGGGTATCTTGAAGGCGTAGCTTGATTTGTTCAAGCCTGAATAATACGAGGATTGGTGCGTCTACATGAAGTTTCGTATACTGCAGAGGAGGATGGTCGCAATTGGGGGTTGCCCATAAAATTATGAAGAGAGTGACTGACTATATGAGAAATTGGCAGGGAGGTTATGCAGCCTTATTTTTGCCAAGTATGTTTTTCATCGCCGTGGGAATTTTTACTTTGTTTGCCCCGCACTTGGTAGTTGCCGCATTGGCCGCATTTTTTTTCTTTTTGGGAGCTTTTACCTGTTACATTGCGTGGAGGCTCGTGCAGTTACGGCGTAAGATGGAGCTCTTGATGAGAAATTTTGAGGCTCGAATCTATATTCAAAGGACTTCCAAGGTCCAGCGATTCGACGATTTTGAGGCTATGGCAGACAAGCGAACAGATCAGAAAAAAATAGTTGTTCATTAGTAAGCGTCCCATATGCCGCGCTTACCTTCATTTGAGGTACTTTTGGTTGCATCTCTGATGGTCAAACAGAACAGCGTTGATAGCTCTACCCCGCCATCAACGCTGTTACCTTGCCAATTCTGTAGACAGAGTCACAACTATCGCGAGCGCAGGTGGCGCGATTAGTTAGTGTCTGTCGCCGAATGCTCCTTTGTCCCTTTTTCAGTGTACCTCTGAGTCCTCTGTGGTGCAACAATTGACGCTTCGCTCACCACTGAGGACTCAGAGGGGGAATCATGGACATACACTAGTGGACCGACAACTACTAATAATCTTCATCAGGTTCCCAATCCGACTTCCCGAGCGTCAAAGTGCCTTGTTTAACGTCAATAGTTCCCATAAAATGCTGGGACTTATCCTCATCCAGGTAGCTTACAATAGCAATCGTTACTCTAACAATTCCCTGTTTCGTCACAGCAGGCTCGTAAGTATTGATGTAGAATCCCGGCGGTGCTTCCAGTAAAATGGACTCTTGTTGTGTGACAAGATTATGAAGCAATAGCACTGAACGGCCGTGGGTATTGCCGGAAACGACCAAGAATTTATCTGTGCCGACCATTGCTCTAACTGAGTTGAGCATGCTCTCAAGTTTAACGACCGTTGGATAGTACTGCCATATAGCTTCCCCAAAAAATAAACGTCCTGGGACGCCAAACACCTCGGAGCCGTATGAGTAGCTTCCCATAATCTCCTCGTTGCCACGGATCCAGTAGTTGTCGAGATCAAGTTGGTGTGTCGCGCTTAAGTAGCGGACAATGCCTTTATCCCCACCATTGGGAAAGGACAGTCCGACATACACATTCCCATCGGGGAAGAGTCTTACGAAATTGATTTTGGGGCCATCCCCAGAGGGGCTGGTTACATTTGTAACAACCTTGTCTTCAGAGATTGATAACAGCCAGGAAATCGCATTCCAGCCGTCATCGTTGGGCAGCGGCGCCAGTCGCTCAGCAACTGCGGTTATAGTTCCGTCCGGGACTACCGTCCACTGTTGAAGGTAGGTTGTCCCTTGGCAAAAATCGAACATGGCATCAACCGTCTTCCCGTCGTAACGGTTCAACCGATATACATCTCCGATATTCACTCCATAAGAGCAATAATCGGCCGTGTTGCTGACGAAATAAATTCTGTTCTTGGAATCAAATTGAAATGGTGGGATTCCGTTTTCGAACCGCTTCGCCCAGTGCGGCCACCTTTGATCTAGACATGCGGCTTGACCTGTCTGGGGATCCAGTTCAAAGAACCAACAGTCTTGGCCCCCGATTCGCACTTCGGCAACTATATAGAATTTCCCGTTTGGACCGACCGTTGCATAAACTACTTCAAAATCTTGTGGCGTGACAGCGAGTGTTGCATCTTCCGCTCCATCGACGGTTACCACTTTTCCCTTTGTAAAACGTCCCGGATCAGATTGAGCCTTGCCCCGAGAAGCATGATTTCCTTTTTGGTCTCGGTGGGCGGCAAGGTGCTGCGCTCCCTGGACTAGGAAACGAACGCGTCGGCCATGCCAATCGAAATTGACAATGCCAAAGTTAATACTGCCCAAAGTGGCCAGCGACAACTGCATTTTTTTCTATCCATAAAAGTAATCTTCCTTTTGAATGTTAGTTTAACATGACTTTTATTGCTCTCGCGCCATCCTCTACTCCCCTGAGCTAACGCGGATGGGGATGTAGCTCTGTCATCCCTCCGCCGCAAGAAACTGGGTTGATTCAATGACGACGCGCGTTCATTGCAGGGTTTTTGTAAATGGTAATAATTACCATTTATCTCTATGATAGAGTTGGTCGCTATGTGGTGTCAAACAATTTTTTGCCCAACTTTTGTACTTCCTGCAGGGGCTTCCGCCCTGGGCTGAAGCATCAAAGAGCCTGGCTGCGAGACCGGCTATAGTAGTGGGCGCGGGTTGGACTGGTTAGCCTTGCCAAATAACTACCTTTTGGCCTTTGCGAGAATGGTGGCGCAGACTCTTTGCTCTCAACTACTTCAACGACTTAGTTTAATTTGCCCTGAATCAGCTAGCGCTGTTCAATGAAAGGCCGCCAGGCTTTTCTTAAGTCACAAGCTTGTTTAATGGGATAGTCCGAGAATCTTACCACTTTGGTCAAGGGAGTAAGTACGAGATGTTATCGGTGCCGCAACCATGATTTTTGCATGGCTGGACTGTCGCGAGAGGCGACTGACCCCACAGGAGACGGTAGAAGGTGTCTTTTTTTCTCTGGACGGGGAAATAAAAAAAGCGAACCAGCCTGTACGCAGCACTGCGGTCGAGAATATCGATGAAGCTCGGAAGTATGGCCCGAGAACGACGGGTTGAGCTGCGCCGAATATTTCTTAAAGCGAAACTTGGATCTCATCAGGCGGCAAATTCTTCTAACGTTCAAGAATAGCTGGGCGTCGATCTTGTCAGCGGCGAGTGAAGTTCTCTGCGGGGGAGTGGTACGAAAGCGCGCCATAACGCTATTGAGAACTGTGGTCGCAGTTGGTTCTCGCGTTTTATCGGAATACCGAGTCGGTCAGCGAAGAGGTCGACCCGCCATTCTGCTTTTGGCGGGAGTAGGACCTATCCACCTCCAGTAGGTTCACATCACTTCCAGTTTAACCCCAAGTTGTTGTTTAGCCGATTCAGCAGTTGCAGCGACAAACTCCATTGCCGCGCGGCAGTAGTTAGAACGAACCTCGCCTAAGCCTTCTTCTCCAAGATCGCTGAGGATGATCTCGAGTCCTTTTACAACCGCTTGGGACATCACAATCAGTGAGTCGAGTTGAATTTCGCCATCGTTGACTTGATCAATAAGAAAGGCCGCAATTCCTTCAATACGTGTTTGGTAAGGTTCCCATTTCTGAACCCCGTGGGCCTCCAGCTTTTCCGGATTTCGTTGCATTTCTCGCGCAATTTGAGTGTCTATTGCCTGCAATGCCCGAAGGAGGGACTCCTCGAGTATTGAAAGCTTATTGCTTTTTTTTTCAGACCCCATTCATGCCCTCTCAAACTTACCTAGAACCAATCAATTGATTATAAGAGGCAGACAAAATATATGAGTTATTTTGACTGATTAGCTCCTAAAAGGAAACTTTTTGACAAAATATTGTTAAGACCGCGGCATATAAAGACGTTCTATTTGTGAGTTAATTGGTTCATGAATAAAAGAGATATTTTCTCGCTATTTTATTGATATAAGTGGGTCCCCGGGGGCCTGGCTCTTGGTGGTACCATTACGGACGTGGTTGTTGCATGAGTTTGATTTCTACTTTTGATTTGTCGCGCTTGCTAACGATATTCGCTCGGGGGCTCCTGGTTGGACTTGTTGCGGTCATTATGTTGCTTAGAGATCCTTATATATGCTCCGCCGATAGTTCCCCACAGACCCGAATGGCAATTTTCCAAAAGAATGGGAATAAGACCCTAGGGGACGGGCCTTTCAACCAGCAATGCCGTTACTATGAATCCCCCAGGGAATAT
>CAZPBV010000112.1:0-9893 GCA_964584675.1 uncultured Bdellovibrionales bacterium | reverse complement strand
AGTTGTCTCATGTGCGAGGCACTCTCCTAGGCGCAGACTATGGTCCTCATGCAAGGGTTGGGATAACGACCCTTCAATTATTCCCAGGAGACGAGTTGTTTCTAACCACCGATGGATTACCCGATTCCCTCATTCCCATCTCTCCATGCCCACAGGGACCGTTTAGTTTGCAAGCATACTTTGCTGAGCAGAGGGCGCCCAGCTTTGCGGCTCAAGTTGGGGGTTTGCTAAGAGAGCTTGCTTGTCGCCCTCCTGTTGATGATGTTACATTAATTCGAATACGATTTGATGACCCTCCTAATGTCACCGAGCAGGTTCGAAAGGTAGCTTGATAATTCCGCAGGACATCAAAAATGTCCGCGAGGCCCCCTGAGGAACCATACTGGCTACACAAAAAGGTCAAATCACTTAGATTTTGACCACCCATAGGTGGCATTTTCATTGGTAGACAGTACAACTATGTAGAACAATTTCCTTTCTCAAAAACAGCTTTTTCCGCCTCGTGAACTTGCTCTATCACCTTTCGGGCAAATCTCAAATTAACATTCATGCTCATTTCTATTGCATGAAAGTCATCGCAAATTTTCATGTGGAGTAAGCGAAGAAACTCTCTGCCCAATGACTCTTTCATTGAAACAACTTTATGATTGTGTTCACCTGAGTTCTCTGTGAAGAAGGTCCTCTTATGTCCTCGCGCATCGCTGCTTCCCACTCTGCCACGTTGTTTATCGCTTCCAAATGCGTCGATTAAATCATCCACCACTTGAAAATAAAGACCAACATTATTGCCCAAGCGCCCAAATGCCTGTAGTTGTGCCTCGGGCACCTCCAAAGCGATGGCAGCGAACTCAGCAGCTGCCTGAAACAAAGAGCCGGTCTTTAGGCGATGCAAGTTCTCTAAGACCGCTGGCCTTTCCGAAGAACTGGGAGGTAAAGTATCGAGGTACTGGCCATGGCACACACTCCGGTAGGCCTGACTTAGAGAGAACAAAAGTCTTGCGCGTACCTCCGCCCCCAAACTTGAGCTGGCGATTCCCTCAAAGGCAAGCGGTATGAGAAGATCTCCCACTAAGATTGCAGCAGCTTCCCCAAACGCTACATGCAGTGAGGGCTTACCTCTTCTCATCTCATCGTTGTCAATGGCAGGTAGGTCGTCGTGTACTAAGGTCGATGAATGCACAATCTCGAGGGATGACGCGGCTCGAACCAATAGATCAGCAGCGCCCCCGCAATCGTGAAACAACATAAGAGCAAAAGCGGGTCGTATGCGTTTCCCACCAGGAAACAGAGAATAGCAAACCGCATCCTTAAGACCTCCAGTAATCGGGCAATCATCAATAACTGCCCTAATGCTGGCGTCAATCATCTCTCTGATTTGACATGGCAACTCGTCAACTTCGGTCGCCTCTTGTGCTAACATATTGATATAATTAATATTTTATCCATATTGGTGATATTTCAAGATCAAGTAATGATCTTAACTTTCCCATCATATACATGGAACCACATACAAAAGTATGCCCCCCCAGGACCTCTGATTTCAACATGGATGCGACCTTTTCATAATCCCGGTCAAATACCTGGCACTTAATACTAAGTTCCGCCAGGTAATCAGCTACCTGCCTACAGCTAACGGCATGGTCAACATCAGGTTCCAAGAGACTCCAGGAACTTACAACTGGAGCGAGCTGTGTAATCATTTCCTTCCAGTTCTTGGTCCGAAGGACGCCAAATATCACATGAATGTTAGCTAAGTTTGAATCCTTAATATATTCGACTAGTCCAAGAATTCCGGCTTCATTGTGGCAAGCATCAAAGGTCACTACATTTGAACCAATATTATGCCCTTCTAAACGGCCCGGCCATTTCACATTTGATAGTCCAAGCCTAATTGCCTGGTCAGAAACCCCTAATTGTTCTGCAATATCTATTGCAACGGAAGCGTTATGTATCTGATACGATCCATGAAGGCCCGTACGAAATTCCAGACATTTTCCAAAAATATTCTCGTAGACTCCCTCCCCCATTCGACCCAATTTATACCAATACTCTATACCAAGTCTGCTAATTTTGGCCTGACGATCACGGGCAACACCCAAAATCACGTCACCAACCTCATCAGAAACCAACCCGACCACAACGGGAACGCCAATTTTAATAATTCCTGCCTTCTCGGCCGCAATTGCCTCCAAAGAATCTCCCAGCAAATGCTGATGGTCGTAAGATATTGTAGTTATTGCACATACAATGGGCTTAGCCACGACATTGGTAGCATCGAGCCGACCTCCCAGACCGGTCTCGAGAACAATAAAGTCAAGCTTGAGCTGGGAAAAAGAAACAAATGCAACAGCCACCATAAACTCAAAAAAACTAAGCTGCTCGCCACAAGCCTCGCTCGCGTCTCTTACCGTTTTAACGGCATCCTCCAACAGCTCTTCTGAAATAGAGAGACCATTGATAACTATTCGCTCACTCAAATCATACAGGTGTGGCGAAACAGTAAGGCCAACTCTATAGCCAGCAGCACCAAGAATTGAGGCAACATTTGCACATACCGAGCCTTTTCCATTCGTCCCGGCAACATGAATCGCTGGCACTTGATCCTGTGGATTTCCCAGATGCTCCAAGACGTTCAGGATACTATCCAGCGCTAGCGTACCCGTTCCATTCCAGGCCGGCAAAGTATCGAGGTATTCCCGCCCACTCATAATGATGCCGCACCGAAAATCATTCTTTTCGTGTCCCATTATTGTCCCACCGTGGGACAGCAATGGCCTACCATACAACACAAATGAATATGGGAGTTTATTAAATTACCCATAGTGTCCCACGGTGGGACACGCAAATCGGCAGACATAGACTATGAAATGGCAACTAGTCGCCTGAACACCTCTTGAAGGTCGCCTTCGGAATAAAACTCGACAGATAGCTTTCCTTGCTCACTGCTGGCAGACGGACGACTAATTCTGACCCGCAAGCCCAAAGATCTTTGAATCTCCTCAGCAATACGCTTGTCCTCAGGGCTCGGAACGTAGTCACCGGCCCTGTTACCGTCAACTGCCCTTGAAATCCCCTGTTGAATATCCGTCCGCGTGAGAGCTTCGAGATCCTTGAGATAACTAGCCCTAATTTCTTCATCGGTAATCTTGGAAAGCAGCAATACTTTTGACTCTGATGCCCCTTCTTTCAAAGCATTGAGCAGATCATCCGGCAATTCCAATATTTCAAGACTTCTTTGGACCATGCTCTTGGAAATTCCAAGTTTCTCCGCAATATCACGAACACTTAAATTATAGGTATCTCGCAATGCGCCAATTGCGTGCGCCCGCTCAAGCGAAGTTAAATCAGCTCGCTGCAGGTTTTCCACAAGCTGAATAGCAAGCTTTGTCGTATCTGACGCGTCGTCGTGCTGATCAATAAGGGCAGGTATCGAAACTAAGCCCGCCCGCTGAGCAGCCCGTAAACGTCTTTCGCCAGAAATGAGCGTAAATCGTCCCGGAGACATCCCCGGTCTTACCAAGATTGGACTTAGTACACCGTAAGTTTTTATAGATTTCGTAAGTTCATCCAAACGCTCCTCATCAAAAGAAACTCTGGGTTGATTTGGATCGGGATCAATCGCATTAACTGCCAAGACACGATAAGGAATTCCTATGCGATCGCGTTCATTATAGGCCGGTCCAGAGAGTAGGGGATTATTAGCGAGAACCAACTTTCCTTTTTTTGTCATATGCTAACTCAAAAAAATAACGAGGTCGGATATATTCACTATTTTGCAATCAACTCATTAGCTAAGGCCATATAGTCCTCAGCTCCTGATGATTTCGGTGCATACTCAAAGATCGATTGCCCATTTGCCGGAGCTTCAGCCAGTGCCACGTTCGTGCGTATGATAGTATCAAAAACCAAATCTCCAAAATATGCCCTTATCGTATCAGCAACTGCCCTTGCCAATCGTTTTCGATTATCGTGTAAGCAGATAAGAACCCCGCCAACAACTAGGCTTGGATTATAAATGCTACGGACCTGATCAATGGTATCCAACAGCTGTCGCACCCCATGAAGGGCCAAATATTCACTCTGCACTGGAATAACAACCCGCTCAACGGCTGCAAGCGCATTTAGAGAAAGTAAACCAAGCGCAGGCGGACAATCAATCACAACATAATCATACTTATCTTTAACGCTGGTCAGCGCTCGTTTCAGAATGAGCTCTCTACCAACAACACCCCCAAGCTCGAGGTCTGCCGCACTGAGAAGTAGGCTTGAAGGAACCACATCAAGCGACTCTGATCGATGCATCACAACTTCTTCAATAGATTTTCTGCCTTTAAGAACGTCGTAAATGGTGAACTCAGGACCGGTATGAACTTCCGGCTGATTCTCTAAGTCCTCTTTAGCACCAAGACCCAGATGAGTGGTCAAGTTAGCTTGCGCATCAATATCAATGACCAATACTTTGCTACCTTTAGAGGCAAGCGCGGCTGCCAAATTAACTGATGTCGTAGTCTTTCCAACACCGCCTTTTTGATTGACGACTCCAACTATCATATATAACTACCTGATTGTATTACATAAAAACGACGTCAACAAACTCATAGCAAAGACTTTCTCAAAATCAGAAGACTAAATCCATCAAAAACAGTAGCTACTATCCCAAAGGACATCGCAAACTTCCAAATATCTCCCTCTTCGAAATAACAAACCCTCGAGGAAAAACCCCCGCATATCTTATTCCAAAGCACGACAACACAAGAGAATAGAGAACCGTAGCGCCTCACGCTAACTACCGTGTTTTAAGATAAATTACCACTTTAACGATGGCTCTTTCTTCAAATCACGAGCGCCTAATCGTGAAACGGTCCTCAATCTTTCGTGAGGCGAGGATCAATTTTGGCGTGCATTGAAATACTGTCCTATCGTGAAATGATCATAAGTTTAGCGTGCAATGAAATAAATCTGCGGGCATATCTTGTTGAAATATTTTAATTTATTTCTCGCTCACTTATAACACGTTATCTAACTTACAATTGTTTAACTAACTGAAAGTAAGTTAGCCTCTCATATAAGTTTATGAACCAACTTTCTTTGGCCGAGTCACTTTCAGAGGAGAGCCTTCGGCGCTCGTCACGCATTTCCCGCGATGAGATGAACTTGGTTGAATTTCCACTTGCCGTTTTATCAACTCGAACAGATTCAAATATCAAGACGCTAGAATTTAAAGATTCAATTAAAGGCAAGAGCGGGGAAGTCATCAATAGGTCATGGATCATAACTGGTGCTGACAAATTTGGGTTACCAACTTCCTCAGATGAAGAGGTTTTGCTTGGCCTTTTAAAACTCACCGTCGATTCCGGCTTTGAACAAAGAAAGATATATTTTACTCGCTACGAACTGTTGCGAATACTGCGATGGACTACCGAGGGACGAAGCTACACTCGATTGCAGCGCGCGCTTGATCGGTTGAGCGGCGTACGAATCAAGGCGACGAATGCCTTTTATGACAATGAGTCCAAGAGCCACAGTACCAGAAACTTCGGCATTATCGATGCATATGAAATCAATGACGGGCGAAGTACCCATGAAGGCCAGGGGTCTCCTAAGCCGAGTTTTTTTACCTGGAGTGAAGTAATTTTTAAGTCCTTTCAAGTCGGATTTATCAAGAAGTTGGATCTTTCATTTTACCTTGACCTTAAGAGCGCCGTTTCGAAGCGCTTGTACCGTTTTCTTGATAAACACTTTTGGTATCGGGCGCGAGTGGACGTTAATTTGTTTCTTTTGTGTCATGAGAAAATAGGAATTTCTCGCAACTATCGCTATGCGAGTGCTTTGAGGCAACAACTTGATCCGGCCCTTGACGAATTAAAGGCAGAAGGATTCATTTCGAACTACCTCTATGATGGAAGAGGTAGTTCCACGGTGGTGAGTGTCTTTTCTGCACGCGGGACGGCCCGTTGCATACCCGATCAGAGTGACCGGCAGTCTGAAGACGATCGTCGAGACCCAGCTTATCAGGGGGCGAGCTCGAGACCAATCGTCCTGCGTGAGCCGTTGCGGGAGAAAGAAAGAGAAGAAAGTAGCAGTGACGAATATACTGCAGTAGCTCAGCTACTTATTGAGAGGGGTCTCAAGCTTGCCCAAGCACGTAATCTTTTGCGGGGTAAGACTTCCGCCGAACTAGTGCGTGTCAGAAAAATTATTGAGTACTTTGATGGATTGGTTGCACGAGAAAGCCACCTTGTCAGTCGAAGTCCGGTTGGGTTTCTCTATCGTGCGGTAGAGTCGGCAGATACTTTTGTTCTTCCTGGGGAGGGGAGGGGACAACAGGTCATTGCTTCGGTCTCGGCATCAAGAGGTCTAGAGGCCAGCGCTTACCGTCGTAGTGAAAGCGAAGCTCGGAGGGCACATGCGCAGTCTACTCGCGAGGCTGACTATTTGGTGGCGCGAAAAAAAGAGGTCGAACGTCTCAAGCAGGAGGTTGAACCTGCTATTTACCGGGGAATTGAGGCCGAAGTGCGGCAAGCGCTTACCAAATTACAGGGACATATTTCCGCCCACCACTTTGAAGAAACGGTGCAACATGGCGTGGAGGAGAGGTTGCTAAAACTCTTTGGATTCCCGGCGATTGAAGAATGGAGTCGTGAACAGACTCAAGGCCGAAAGAGAGAACTTGTCCATTAGGTTGTCGGCGGGACGCTTTCATTAATTTTACTTTTCTTGAAATGCCCGGAACTGAGCGGCATGTTGGACGTTGTCAGGATAGCGAACTCTAGCATTCGCTAGGATTCTCCATTACTCAATGAGGAGCCCGCATGGCCAGACCTGTACCTCCGAATGCCAATTTCAATGATCCAACAAATAAGGATAGCCCAAATGAGCATATTTGCATGAGGCGAACCCGCAAAATCGGGGAGGGGGAAGTCCCAAAAAAAAGAGACTACTGAGTTGCTCAAGCTTTCAATAGCTGACGGTGGCGTTCCCCAGCGCTTACCAAATGACACTCGAAAGCAAGATAGGGTGCCAATTTCGAGTAATATGAAAACTCCTACAAGCCTTAATAATGCGCTAAATTTTTTTCTAAGAATTTGGCTCATTGTGCGACCCCCAGCACAGGGATTCCATTCGACCCCAGTGATGGTATTTGCTCACAAAAACTAAGTCAAAGAACTGGTGAAGGAGTGAAATACACGCAGTGAATAATACCCTTAGTCCCTCCAGTATTGATATTTACGAGGGCCTACAGGAGATGAGAGTGCGAAGGAAAGAACGCATACCGCAACCCTTTCTGGCACAGACCCTGCAAAGAGTTAGGTCTGGAGAAAGGATACTCCTAACTATGCGGGTCGATTTTAGGGCTACATTTAAAGAAATTCAGGGTCTTCTTGAAAGACCGACTCTTGCTTCGCAGGAGCCGGATAATCAGGTTCCAACCCTTGCCTCAGTATCCCCATTTTCTAAACAACTTACTGAAACTATTAAGAATAAGGCGGGGGATGCGGGGGTGGGGACTCCAGCGCAAGAAGACATGCGGGCTCGATATCATTTTCCAGATCCCCTCGTCCAGGTGTCCCCACCGGAATTGCTCGTTCCTGACTCGCATGTTGAGGAGGTTGTCAAGAAAGAGCCCGAGAGTGTCAAAACCCCGACCATTGTCAGTGCGAAGCGACTTTCCCCTGAAAAAGCATTTTCCGACCTGAGCAAGACAGAACGCATGGACGAAGTGCAAAAGCTCGTTCAGCGTGCGGCGAACAAACACGGTGTTGATCCTTTGGTGAGCATGTCTGTGGTTGCGGCTG
The DNA here is from genome assembly GCA_964584675.1 of uncultured Bdellovibrionales bacterium. GTDB lineage: Bacteria > Bdellovibrionota_C > UBA2361 > UBA2361 > JBGSMV01 > CAZPBV01. Next base: position 2,097 of record CAZPBV010000112.1, on the reverse strand, counting down.
AATCGTCCTTCAATAACCTTGCGGTAAGCACGGACGGACATTCGAGTAAAGGATTGATGCAGCTTCTTGACTCAACAGGAAGAGATACCAAAGCTCGGCTCAATATCGATGGTCCCTATGCGCCATTTAACCCAAGCCACAATGTAGATATTGGGGTGGGCTATCTTCGAAGACTGCATGAGCTTTTCAGTCAATCGACGACATTACCTAACGGCTCCGCGACTATTGCAGCGGCAAATTCAGCCTCTTTGGAAAAACTTGCCCTAGCCGCATTCAATTCCGGCGAGGGGCGAGTAGCATCGGCTCAAGAGCGCGCACAACGTCAGGGCAAAGATCCCGCTGAGTATGATCAAGTAGCTCCTTATCTTCCCGAAACCACACAGAAATATGTTGAACGAGTGATTGCTCTCAAAGGGCACTTTGAAGACAAGTTTTGGGGTTAGCTAAGAGTGTCCGTCGCTCATGCGGGCGAGTTGGCAAGGCAATTGCAGTTGACTGTTTGCGAAGTAGTCGAGGTTTGGAAGTTGAACACGCAACCGCCCGGAGGGGCGTGCGTGCAGTGGAGGATTAGGAATTACAGGCTTACGGAAAAAGCAGAGCCAGGGAGACTAGGCAATGAGTATCAACATTCGCACCAACGTTCCATCGCTGATAGCGCAACGCAACTTATCAGCCGCGACCAGTCGTCTCAATACATCTTATGAGCGACTTTCATCAGGTCTTCGAATTAACCGAGCTCGCGATGATGCGGCGGGACTTTCCATCGCCGAAGCTTTGCGCGCTAACTCACGTATTGCGAGCGTGGGTATTAGAAACGCGAGCGACGGTATTTCCATTATTTCAATCGCCGACCAGGCAATTGGTCAAATCGGAAACGTGCTCAGCCGACTGGCAGAGTTGGCAGAACAATCGGCCAACGGCGTATACGGAAACGTTCAGCGTTCAGCGCTTCAGAACGAATTTGCCGCACTAGCAAGCGAAATTGAGCGTATCGCGTTCACCACTGAGTTCAACGGGCTTAAGCTCTTGAGCGGGTCGGGAGATATCATTTTTCAAGTCGGCTTTAAAGGAGATTCTCTTTCGCAGGTGTCCTATCGAGGTGTGGCCGCTACTTTGGAAGCGTTGGGACTTTCTGGAGTGGGGTCATCTCGACTGACTTATTCAATCTCAGACGCGACAGAAGCTTTGGCCCAATCGGCCGCTCGCCTCGCTCTTGACGCCATTAATGACGCGATTGCTTCCGTTAACAGAAATCGAGGCACCTTGGGTGCAGCCGAAAGTCGGCTTGAAGTTACCATTAGCAATCTGCAAGTGGCTCGTGAAAATTTCCAGGCGGCTGAAAGCCGAATACGTGACGTTGATGTTGCAACCGAGGCGGCGGAGTTAACTCGTCTCAATATTCTCCAGCAGGCAGGAGCAGCGGTGTTAGCGCAAGCAAATGCTCAACCGCAGTTGGCGCTACAACTTCTTGGAGGGTAGGCCAGCATAGACGAAGAATGAGGCGGACAGTAGGGGGGCAAGGAGTAGGGTATGACACTGAACATTAAAACAAATATTGCGTCCATAACGGCCCAGAAGAATCTGTATCAGGTTAGCTCGCGATTGTCGGACTCTTTTGCCCGCCTATCTTCGGGTCTGAGAATTATTCGTGCAAAAGATGATGCGGCCGGATTGGCGATTGCAGAAAGCTTGAAAGCTGATTCGCGAGTTGCCTCGGTAGCTATCCGTAACGCAAACGATGGTATTTCAATTGTCGCAATTACCGATGGAGCCATCAGTCAAATTACGAATGTGCTAAGCCGTCTTGGAGAATTGGCGGAGCAGTCAGCGAACGGAGTATTTGATACCGGTCAGCGGTCTGCCTTGCAGCTTGAGTTCACGGCCCTGATGAGTGAAGTGGAGCGAATAGCTTTGACCACAGAGTTCAATGGTCTCAAGCTTCTTAGTGGCGGCGGGAATGTGACCTTTCAGGTGGGATTTGACGGAACTTCACTGAGCCAAATTACATACTCAGGGGTTCAAGCCACTTTATCGGCACTAGGATTGGCAGGCGCGCACTCGTCCACGCATACCTATTCGGTCAATGCGGAGAGCAAC
>CAZPBV010000111.1:0-9899 GCA_964584675.1 uncultured Bdellovibrionales bacterium | reverse complement strand
TACTTTTGACGGTTTTTCTCCACGCTACCACGGCATTCATTCCGTGCCGGAAGTGCGAGAGTGGTTTCTCAAGCAAGGCTTAGTTGATGTGCGTGAGCCGAGCAACTGGACCACCTCGGTTCGCGGTATGAAGCCTGTCGCGGCATAGCAACACTTATACGGACCGCAATCGATTAATTTTTTGCCATCCAAAGAGGCGTTTTCAACGGCCGCCAGTATGTCTCACTTCCGATATGACTCAAGAACGCCCGTAGACTCAAGTTCACGGGCAAAAAGAATTCCAAATAGGTAGTTTATTTCCTCATCCGGGTGGGCCTCCCACTGACTAACGCGAAAACTTTTACCGCTCAAAACCTCATACATTGGAGAGGTTGGAATCACGTCCATGCCAGCAGAGGTCAAAGCATCTTCAGCCAACATAGCCAACTCATAACCAGGATCGCCTTTGACCGGATCTTGGTTTAACACCATTGCAATGACCGGGGGTAAGTTGAAGGAACGCACAAAAGAATTCATCTCGCCAACATCTCTCGAATAGCGCTGTTTATACTCGTCGATCCCTTCCAAAACCTGTTCATAAAAGCCCTTACTCCAACCAAAGCGTACCGCGAGAGACTGCATTCCCTGGTCAAACAATTGCCCTACCCGGGAACGATCTTTTACAAAAGCCGGCACCCGCAGTTCGGACGTTACTCCTTGCCCAACACCACTGGGAAGAAAATCATTGAGACACGAGCCATAAATAACCAAATTAGGATTGAGGGACGGTAAGAACGCCCTAACCACGGCAAGCTCATCCTCACTTTGATATCCACAGGCACCGAGATTAAGCACCTCGACGTGGTATTTTTTTTGAAGTTCTCGCTCAATAACAACAGGATACGTAAACTGCTCTTCAATCCCCTGCCCATAAGTCAGGCTGTCTCCCACAACCATAATACGAAACTTTGAAGAATCCTTAGGAGGAAATTCGGTATTCCGCCGAAAATGGTCATTGCTTATCAAGTGCAATACACCATGCCAATAAAACGAGTTTGGGGCTCCATCCACAGGAGCCGCCTGATGTTGCCACTCCGGTGGAAGCGCCAACATGCCTCGACGAGACTCCTTGCGCTGAATTGCATGAGCGTCAACCGAACTTAAAATATCACGAATGACATTGACTTGCGATTCAAGAGAACCTTGTTTTTCGACTGTGGGAGAAACCCAGCGGAGCGAAGCCCGCGGAACGGATGAACTTTGCGCAAACAATCCCTGCAGATCTGGGAGCCTCACCCCCTGTTTCCCCAAAAAATCATATCCAACCAGCAATAGTTCGGCACACCCAAGACTGAAGAAGATAGCAACGCTTGCAAAAGCTAGGTGTGAGAAAGTTCTAATAACAGCAGCGCCTCTTTGACGTGAACAAAGGAGCGCTCCCCAAATACCTAAGGAATATATGGTCAACGCCGCAAGCGCCCCTAACAAGCCCCAAAAAACTACACCACGAGAGAATGGCACAAAATACAGAATCAATCCTCCACCCACACAAGCACCGCTCAGTTTCCACCAAAGCCCCTGCAAAAAGAGCGTGGGCATGGCCACCATAAGTAACAAACCAACAGCGCCCCAAAAAATCTGCTGAGCGAGAACATAGCGCAACCGCAGGGAATATATCCGTCCATTTTGTCGAGGATCCGAATTGTCGGTAGTGGAGAATATGAGAGCATCGTGCCAGTGGGAAAATTTTCCGGCTCCCAAGGTTTGAATGTCCGCATGTTGAACATGGGAGGCCCGAAGCTCCCGTCCGTCTTCAAAAAGCCTACTCGGGGAAGCGTCTGGTCCCTCCGGCGTGTCCCCCCAAGAAGAGAAGAGGGCGCCCCGTTTGCTCCCTGTTAAAGGCGGAATCAAAAAAGTAAAACTATGGCCTTTACTACGAGCAATGTCACGAGGAGCAATCACCAAGGTCTGAGTCACTCCATAAAATGTCAGAGGCACCAACGTAACAACTAAGCAGGAAAGCAGGATAAGGGCCGGCCTCAACAAAAATCGAAGTGACCCTCCTTTCCTAAGACTCCCCACAGCCCACCTCCCAGCAATCAAAAATAATGGGAGAAGGCACACTCCAAGCCAGTATACATTCATGTACCCATTCGAACGAATGGAGTAAGATCGACCGTTCACCCGAGGATCAGAACCGTCAGAACTTGAAAAATAAATAGTATTATTCCAATGAGAATATCGACCGCCCCCTAAAGCCCGAATGTCGGCATGCACCGAATGTGCCAAGGGAAGGGGGTGTTCATCTTCAAACAAAACGGCCATGGAGGCTGTCGGGTCTTTCATGCTGTCGGTAGTTACTTCCATTCCAGACCACCACGGCACATGAACAGGGAACTGGACGGCATAGTTGTGCCCTTCCTCGAGTGTAATACTACTCGAAAAAATAGGTGCCGAGAATGTCCAACCCATAAGAAACAGCCAAACGCTGCATAGCGCCAAAAGGAACGAAATTACGCCAAGTAATTTTTTGATTGCGCGTCCATCCATATGAGCTTTGACTATAGCGCAAACCGCTCAATACCCGCCTTTGGCATACTCTCAATAAAATGAAGAAAGGTAGGAACCTCAAGATAGTAACTGCGCCCGTTGGTACGAGGATCCGTATTATCAGAAGTGGAAAAATAGATCTGCTCGTTCCAAATCGAATATGTTCCCCTACCCTGCTCTCGAATTTGGTCATGAAAGGCTTGTGAAGGTCCCAGTACCAAATCATCTTCACGCAATATCAGCCCCTTATCCTTTACCAAGCTTGCCAAAAGCCTAAAGGAATCGGATCGATACTGGTATCGATACGAAAAGCCGCTTTCAAGAGCTACATCACTCACTGGAAGCCGAAACCAAGCCATACGACAGGTGGTGACCAATCCGCTGAGGGAAATTTCCGTGACACTCGGTAGTGGACTAACGGATGGGGGCGCGGCTTCATCGCACGACTCACTAACAAAATAAGCACTTTCAAGCGCCATAACGTACTCGGGAACCTCAATAAAGTACTCCCGGCCGTTTGACCGGGGGTCGGTATTATCGGATGACGAAAAATACAACTGATTGGACCAGGCTGAGTATGCGCCACGGCCATTTTCCCGAATAACATTATGAAAAACTTGGGCAGGGCTGAGAACAAGGTCATTTTCTCTAACTCTCACTCCATGCACCCGACGAAGCCTTGAATAAATTTTCAGTGCGTCGGTACGGTAGGGATAAAAGTAAGAAAACTGTATTTCGGGTTGAATCTGATCCGATGGAATAGGTAACCATTGCAGGGGAATTCCCCGCAACGACTGAGCAAACAACTCGTACCCGGTGTCCGTAAAGACGGGCAATGTGTTCGGGTCGACTTCCTGCTTCTGTGGCTTGCCCATAGCCTTATTCATATTCCCCACTTTAATATACCGGAGGACGACAAAATGTCCGAAGGCACCCCGCAGAGGCGGCCCCCAAAAAACAATCCCCCACCCCCCCAAAGAAAACAACACCCAAAGAAAACAACACCGAGGGACAAAGTTATACCGCCCGCAAAAACGGCCAAAATCGATCGGATTTTAACCATCTTACCGAACATTTTCATTGACGGCCAGTATTACTCGTTCGGAAATATCTCATACCTACCTCCATAGCAAACCAACCTCATCGCGTTGCGCTTAAGTCCCATTCGCCGTGGCAACCGCCTTTGCAGGGTGCCGCGCTATCCACACGTCAAATTTACCCAAATTGATTGAGCCAGCCGCCTAAAACCGTTAAACTTCCTTCGATGTGTGGAATTTGCGGCATTGTCAGCTGGTCAAAACCAATCGATATTGGCGTGGTTCAAGCTATGAACCGCTCCATTGCTCATCGTGGACCGGATGGGGAGGGAGTGATCTCGAGTGGGCCAGTAGTATTTGGACACCGCCGGCTCGCGATAATTGATCTGAGCGAGAACGGCAGACAGCCAATGTGGGACCATCACAATCAAGTTCTCATTACCTTTAACGGAGAGATCTATAATTATGCCTTCCTCAAGCAGGAACTCATCGACCTAGGAGGTCAGTTTAATTCCACATCCGACACCGAGGTCATTCTCGAAGGTTATAAAATTTGGGGGCTCGAGGTATTTTCTAAACTGAGAGGCATGTTCGCTCTCGCCCTATACGATGTCCGCCTGCAGCAAGTGGTATTGGCGAGGGATCGCCTAGGGAAAAAGCCTTTGTTCTATTTCGAAATGCCTGGCGGCATAGTTTTTTCTTCCGAACTTGGCTCGATTCTGGAACACCCCTCAGTCACAAAGGACCTCAATTCTCAAAGCATCATAGATTACCTGTCGATCGGCTACACTATGCCGGGACGTTCATTAATGGAAGGAATCAAGAAAGTTTCCCCAGGAACATATCTGGTTTATGAAAATGCGAAGTCACCTCGCACTTTCCAGTATTGGGACATGCGGCAATACTTTGGCAGAAAGAACGCCTTTGTCTCAGAGCAGGAGGCTGCTGAAGAGCTATTATGGCGGCTTGATGAAGCAGTGCGTATTCGCTTAGTCAGCGACGTTCCCCTTGGCGCCTTTCTTAGTGGTGGGCTCGATTCGTCGAGCGTGGTTGCCAGCATGTGTCAGGTTCGACCCGCCGGGACCAATCACTCTTGCAGTGTGGGGTTTCGCGAACGTTCTTTTAGCGAATTGTCTTTCGCCGAGCAAACGGCGAGGGAACTGAGAGTTGTTCACCACTCCGGAGTGATAAACGACGAAGGTGCAACACTTACCCTTCGCATTATGGGCAGGGCTGACGAACCTTTGGCTGACACATCGGCCGTTCCGATGTACCTACTGTCAGAGTTTACCAAGAAGCACGTAACCGTGGCGTTGTCGGGGGATGGTGCTGATGAGCTATTTTGCGGATATCCAACCTATATTGCTGACAGCCTTCATCCATATCTTTCGTGTTTTCCTCGTCTGGTTTTTCAAACCGGGCACGCGGTATATCAACGTATTTTTCCCCGCAATTTCAACAAGGTGAGTCTTGACTATAAGCTCCTTCAGTTTCTTGACGGTCTTAGACTATCTCCTGGAGAAGCACATTGCAGGTGGCGAGAGATCATTCCCCGCGAGGATCTCCACCGGCTTGCCAATAGGCGCCTGCGCAGCATGCTTGAGGATTATCACCCTCGATGTGAATTTAATGCTCTATGGCTGGAACTCAAGGATCTATCTGTTCTTGATCGCGCCATGTATGTGGACCTCAACACATGGCTGCTTGAGGATATCCTTGTAAAAGTAGATCGCATGAGCATGGCACATGGACTTGAAGTCCGCTGCCCGTTTCTCGATCATGAACTTGTCGAATTTGCCATTCAATTACCTGAACATTTTCGCCTGCGCCGTGGAGCTGGCAAACGAGTGTTACGGACCAGTCAGGCAAAGCGGCTCTCGCGTACGACACTAGCGCGGCGTAAATCCGGGTTTAATGCCCCAATCGCCCACTGGCTTTTTGGAAAGTTAGGCTCCGACTGCCGTGAGATGCTTCAGGATTCGCCCCTATATGACTATTTGGAGCCCAAACAGGTACGAGCGTTGCTCGATGATCACCTTGCCCGCAAATGCGACAATTCTTTCAAGTTGTTTACTTTAATGAGCCTACATAGCTGGCTTAGCGACGTGGACTCCCGAAGGGCTGCCCCATCCCTTCCCTTGGCTTTACATACATAATAAGGTTACCCTAGCGGACTTTCTGCTACTGACAGACAGAGGAAATCATGTGTGGTATTGCCGGATTAATAGATACGAGAAAAAGGCACAGTCCAACCGAGCTGCAAGGCTTTGCTCGAAAAATGGCCAACACCATGCGGTATCGTGGCCCAGACGACTCGGGGGTTTGGGTTGACAAGCACGGACATTGCGCGCTTTCACATCGACGCTTGAGTATTATTGATGTCTCCGCCGGCGGGCATCAGCCGCGAGCAACTGCCCATGGTGACGCTGCGATTACTTTCAACGGTGAAATTTATAACTATCTCGATCTCCGCAAGGAGCTTGAGGAGGCTGGTCAACACTTTGAGACTCAAAGCGACACCGAGGTTCTCCTCACCTTGGTTCACATGCACGGTCAATCGTGCTTGCCCGCCTTGGATGCAATGTATGCGTTCGGATATTATGACTCGTCAAAAGGAGAACTTCTCTTAGCGCGTGACCCTTTTGGAGAAAAACCAGTTTATTACACCCATCAGAATGGATACTTTGGTTTCGCCTCGGAGCTTCACGCCTTGTTTGAGATTCCAAACTTTCAAAAAATCGTCGACGAGGAAGCTGTTGCGGAGTTTCTCTTATATCAGTACATCCCGGCGCCTCGCACCATTTTTAAGAATGTTTTTAAAATCCCCCCAGGCCATTTCTTGAAGTTCGTGCTGGATGGCACTATTTCACTTTCACGTCACTTTGAGTTTCAGCCGCAGCAGAACCCCGATGAGAGAGTATCCTTGGACGCCCTGGCTGATGAGCTTCAGGAAATTCTTCTTCGCAGCACAAAACGTCGCATGATTAGCGATGTCCCTCTGGGGACCTTTTTATCCGGCGGTGTGGATTCCTCGACAGTAGTTGCCTTAGCGACTCAAGCATTAGGACGGCAAGTCAAAACTTTTTCTATGGGTTTCCCCGGATCTGATGAATCCGAACACCTCTTTGCGCGAGAAATTGCTGGCCACTTAAGGACGGAGCACTACGAACGGTTAGAGACCCCAGATATTGCGGTCATGGTAAAGCGTCTGGCCACGCTTCTTGACGAGCCAAATGGCGATAGTTCGTGCTTACCCACCTACCTTCTTTCAGAGTTCACCGCCGAGCGAGTAACTGTAGCATTGTCGGGAGATGGCGGAGACGAAATGTTCGGGGGCTACGGACGGTATTTTGCCACATTGAACGAATATCAGGATCACCTTGATTCTCACAACGGAGCGGCAGGCAAGCGAACAGACGTAGCATGGACTCCAGGGAAGGCGTATTTATCAAGTCGGCTGCTTATCTTCTCCGAGGAACAACTTCTCACCCTGTACCATGTTCTACCTCCCGAGGCCGCTGGAAAATTAGCTGCGTTGCGTCAATTCATGGACACTTCAAGTATGCCGCTCCTAGCACGCATGAGAAAGCTCGACATGGACATGTATATGCCCGGCGCGGTGCTGGCTAAGGTTGATAGGATGAGTATGCAGCACTCACTCGAAGTACGCTGCCCATTTTTGAGCATCGAAGTAGCGCGCTTTGCTGAGAGGCTTGCACCTCGACATTGCTATCGTAGTGGCCTTGGAAAGCTTGTGCTCAAGGAGGTAGCGTCGCGATTCTTACCACGGGCATGGTTAGATAGGCGAAAGATGGGTTTTGGAGTTCCCATTCCCCTGTGGGGCAAGGATGACTTGCTCAATCTCATGCAATCAGTCTTCTTGCATTCTAAGCGTTCCATGCTTGGTCATTGGATCCCGGTTGCCCGTCTTAATGACTTTATAGAACTTCAGCGGAGCGCCACGCACTTCTCGGCCTATCAAGTGTGGAACTTATTGATTCTTGAGCTGTGGCTTCAACATCATCTCCATCCAAGAAAAGATCTAGAGGTACTAACCGGCAGATGTCGGCAACTTTTTCGGTCCGGCTATACTTCAATACGACGAAAATTCAACCACGAAGAGTTTCGACCAACCCAGTAATCATTTATTTCAGCGGCAGGTAGCGTATGAACCTTCCACATATTTCTCTCCTCAACTTCTTGGCACATTTGCCACTGGATGCGGAAATTGTTTTTTGCCAACAGGGAATCAATCAAACCACTGTAGACCTTCCATCATCAGTTCAGTCTTTAGTTTCAACCGACCGTTTAGGCAATCAGTGCTTGGGCGGAAGAAAAATACTTTCCGCCCAGAACCTTACCGCGGCGCCCGTTATCAAGAGACGAGTTGCGCTCCTATTTTGCCCGGGCGCTGAAAAGAACACTGAACTTTTGCTTTCTCTTCATTCGCATGGCTGCAATCAAGCTTGCTTCTTTGATACCAAGAGAAGCCTTTGGTGTCTTGTCTCCTTGCGTTCTAAGAGAAGTATAAGAATTCGAGGATCCATTGAACCCTTCCTTGCTAAAGTACAACGTATTCGCGGGGGCGGGCCCTTAGTCCTTCTCAAAATTTTGCTTAAATTTTGGGCCAAAGACTTGCACGACTGTGGCGCTTCCATTTACGCACATGAAATTGGCAACTGCTACATCGCCCGGGTTCCGCAACTCCGCTCATTTTCTACCGACCTTACGCCACTCATGCTGTTCGAGGAAAATACTCTGCTTCAGCCCGGATGTACCCATGATGAGATCCGTACCTTTGGCGGCGGTCGTTCGTCCCATTGGAATGATGATATTTATTTTTCTTCCACGGATAATAGCGATCCCAATAGTAATGTACGCCGCTATCGCTGGGTGCGAGGAGCTTCAATCCCATCCACTGATCCCAGCTCGGTTGCGAATCAACATTCGGGTATTGGTCTCTTTGCTCAAGCGCTTCCTTTTCCGTCAATTGATCTAGAGGAAGTTTTCAGGACTGAGCTTCCTCTAAATTCGCCCCGTGGCGTTGAGTTATCGGGAGAATCTCCTCAGGGAGTTGGACTGTATATAAGTAGTTTAGGGGCCGGAGGCGCCGAAAGACAATTGTGCTATGTCGCCCGAGCGTTGAAGGACCAAGGGGTCAAGGTCTCGGTTTTTGTTCCGATGCAGCCCGAAAAGGAAATGTTGCATTACCTGCAGTTCATGCAGGACTCTGGGATTGATGTGCATTTTGTTTCTTCACCTCATCCGGAGTTTAATTTTGATCGGCTATTATCCCCCTCGGGGTTCTATGACCTGCTTATGCTCCATCAACTTCCCGATTATCTGAGGGGACAAGTATGGAATCTCTATACTCACCTCATGATGGTCCGCCCACGAGTCTTGCATTGTTGGCTTGACCAACCCAACCTTTTCGGTGGACTTGCGGGATGGATTGCGGGAATTCCAAAAATAGTTTTAAGCACACGTAATTTGAATCCATCTCATTTTCCCTATATTTATTTTGAATGGTACCAGGAGTGGTATGCGCGAATCTTAAGGAGCCCTCGCGTGCATTTGACGGGCAATTCTCAGGCCGGCGTTATCAGTTATTCACATTGGTTACGATATCCATCCGAACGATGCTCTGTCATTCATAATGGATTGGATGAAGATATTATTCGGCGGCCGTCACGGAACGAAATAGAGCGATTCCGATCTTCCGTAGAGGTTGGACCTCAAGATCTCCTGGTCGTAGGAGTTTTGCGATTGTCGCCTGAAAAGCGGCCGCTGCGATTCTTGCGCGCAATTGCCGAACTCAAGAAACATTACCCAAACCTCAAGGCTATTCTTGTTGGGCAGGGAGCAATGGAGCCAGAAGTAAAGGAAGAAATCGCCTATCGGAATCTCCAGGATACCGTACAGGTACTTGGACGAAGGCATGACGTGCCTCTTATTATCGCTTCGTCCGATTTACTCGTCTTGACTTCGCTTCACGAGGGATTCCCCAATGTTCTTCTGGAGGCGCAGTGGTTGGGCATCCCGGTGGTTACAACCGATGCGGGGGGCTGCTCCGAGGTCGTCAATCACGGTATAAGTGGATTTGTATGTGCTCGCGACAGTTTTGTCGATCTGGTTGAGTCATGCGGGATCTTATTGGGTAATCAATCGATGCGAGAAAGGCATGGAAGAGCCGGGCATGAGTGGGTCAAGGCGCGGTTTTCGCTTAACAGGATGATTGAGCATACGTTGGCCATGTACTCTCTGAGGCCAAGTGACTTTGTGAACTCTTCCTCGAAACTGTCTGCTCTTGATAGTCGAGTCGCAGGAATGTAA
>CAZPBV010000110.1:6098-9938 GCA_964584675.1 uncultured Bdellovibrionales bacterium | reverse complement strand
CAACCACCACCTATAATAATATCAACGTTCTGCAAGCTGCTACCTACGAGGCTGGAACTTACAACCGCAGCGGCTCTGTGGTCATCAGCATTCCAGATAGCAGCAGCTTAACTACCGACTATGGTCTCACTCTCACCGATCCTGACAGCGCCTCCAATGCCGAAGAAACATTGGACTACGCCACCCAAGGAGCCACCAGCCTATCACAAGCGGTGGAATCTCGCGCCGATGCAGCGAAGAAATCATCCCAAGGAATCTCTCTTACACTGGATCCCAACCAGAGGCGTGGCACGACGGACACCGAAGGATTAGAGGAGGGAATTCAAAAGTACACTTCTGACATTGCGGCGAAACTCGGCCCTCCGGCTGCGCTGCCGGTCCAAGACTTAATTGGGCAGGACTTGAACATCATTGAAGACTCAGAGAATTCTAAGAAGGACTCCCATGAGTGAATCAATATACTCCATCGGGCTGAAAGGCATCATGCAAGGACTTGGGAGCGCGGCAAACCACTCCATGGAACTGTCCAAAGCATATAGTCCGCAAGGCGATGGGGACCCCACCGATGCCATCATTGGGCTTAAACTTGACCAGTTACAGGTAAAGGCGTCCGCCCAGGTGATAAAAAGCGCTGAAAATCTTGATGATACTATCCTCGATATTTTGGCGTAGACTGGGCCAAAAGTGGGCGTTTTATCCCAGCACTCGGCTATAACCCGTTGATACTAGGCATAATAATTGCAGAGCAACAGTGGCGGGAACCATCTCATATCATTTAAGAGGGAATAGTCAGATTATCGCTATATATGATTCCGAACACCTACAGAGACAGCGCAACTGAAAAAAGAGGTCGGCGGCATTCTATGCAGCTTAGTACGCATGGTGCGAGCTTAACGGAATTTGCAATTGTTTTGCCGATACTGCTTGTTGTTATTTCCGGCGTGGTTGACTACGGCTTGTCGTTGCAGCGTCTTGCCGTCATTTCAACGGCTGCCCGAGAAGGTGCCCGCGCTGCGGCAGCCTACAGTCTTGAAGATGGCGATTCCGGCAAACCAGGGTTTCCTGAGCGATTTTGCCCGGGAACCTTTCGCCCTCCCGATCAGAAGTACTGTAATCTTAATAGCCCGGCCTACGCCAACTGTGAATCCCGACCTAACACTCTCGAGTGTTTGGCACAAAATACCGCTGAGAATTTTTTGTCGAGCGCTGGATTGCATGTCGACGATTGGGAAGTATCAACAGAAACTTGCATCGCGGCGGAGCCGCCGCCTAGTGCCGGAGAGGTACCGGATCCACCTGGTTCCTTTAAGGCGGTGCGCGTTAGCATTCACCGCCGTCCGGGAATCAAGCCGTGTATAATTTGCTACCTTACCCCATTGGGAATCGACGTTGAAAGCGTGAGTACGCTTCATAAACTGGAGGGCGACTGCCGAAAGGGATGAGACAGGGCTACTGGCTGCCAATCAAGATGTCCGGTTCGGAACGAGGCGCTACCATGATAGAGTTCTCCCTCGTGGCGCTGCTTCTGTTCGCGCTCACCGGGAGCATCATCGATCTCGGGTTTGGGATTTATTCGTACCAACGCCTAACAAGCACCGTAGCAACCGTTACACGCCAAATTGCGGCGGATGGCATGAACTGCCCGGACCGCGAACGAGCTCGGCAAAAGCTCGAGCAACGGTTACAGGAATTGTTTCATCAATCCTCAACGGTGCCTCTGCCCGAAATTCAGTCCCTCAATCCGTCAACTTCAATGCGAACCTTGACAATGACTGGAAAGATACCGCTCAACTGTTTTTTCTGTTTTGTTTTACCCGAACATATAATGCTTTCCGCCACCACCGTTGAAGTCATCGAGAGGACCGACTGCCCATGAGCCAAAGAATAGTCCTTCCGAAATCTTCAGCTCTTGGACAGCCTTGGCGGGGCTTCTCGCTGGTATGGGTGGCCATTGTTCTTGGACTCCTGATTGGTATTGCCGCGTTTGCAATCGATTTTGGAAGACAGCTTCTGGTGCAGCGTCAACTACAAAATGCAGTCGATGCGATTGCCATTGCTGCCGCCAGCAGCCTTGACGGCACCATTGGAGGCTGGCGAGCATCAAAGTTGACAGCCGTGGCTGTTTTCAAGGAGCAGCGTATTTCCGGTATTTCGTCCTCGACGCTGAAGGATATCGTATTTGACTCCCAAGGCGTCGAGGATCCGTCGGAAAATCGCCCTGCTTACAGCCATAGCGGAGCGCAGCTCGGTAATTTTGAGGTCTTTATTGAGCGCGGAGCTTATTGGCAGGATCAAGAAGATGGCACCTATTCATTCAAGAACTTTGAAACTGAGGATCTCCCTGATATTGATGGTGTCCGCATGTATGCCGAGACCCCGGTGCATGTGCTTGCCAATGCTGCGCGAGTCAGTATTAGAGTAGGCGGCATTCCAAACCTAATTGGTCAAATGGTTGGGTTTGCCAAATTTGGCATGGTATCGAGCTCGGGCATTGCTGTGCGCGAACTGACCATTCACTCAGTGCCGATTGCCCCTATTGCGATTCCGGCCTGCTCCCTGTTTTTGAATGCCAACCCAGCCGATGCGTGGACTTCACAAAAAGACTTTGTAACCGATGGCTTTAAGGCGCGTGGTGACTTTGGCCAGTGTGGGCGAGAAGTTTTCATCTCAGAGGCTGACCCCATGGATCCTATCGCCCATCCCGACCTAGTCGAAGGGCGAGAGCGCGCCTCCCTTTATGTTCGGCCACCAATATACAATTTTGAAGGCGGCGCGGAAGACGCCTGTTTCTCGGCAACTGCAGCTCCCAATCAGTACGCTCTCAACTGCAGGGCCAACGTTCCGATATATGCCACCTTGGGAGTTCCGGCCTCGGCAGGTCAGGAGCTTACACCGGCCAATCTGTCGGAAGTGCGGCTAGACTTTGAGCGGCTTCCAACGAGCGATCCACCGCGAGCCCGAATCGGCATGAGATTCCGCGCTTACGAGAGCCCTAACATCAGTGAAGATCTGGCTTTTCTGGGTTTTCAAGGCGCGATTCGCGGACTCATTCGCTCGGGTCAGTCGTTTCTGCCCGAACAATATGATTCTCTTGATGATCAAAATGTTCCTCGTCTACGCGGATTATTTCCAGCTCTCGATCGCCGTCTGCGCATAGGGCCTTTTCTCTACAATCTATGGCAAAAGAACACTATCCCCGGCGTTGGACTGGGAGATTATCGAAATCCTCTTTGTAGTGACAAGGAGATCCCGCCTTATCAATACTACCAGACCTTGGTCCCTGTCGTAGTACCGGGAACGGAGGGAACCTCCTACTGCAACTTTAACGAGCTGTATAAGCCGGTACCCCAAGATTCACGCCCCATCACCGCCGACACGCAGCCAATTATTGTCGGCTTTGTGCCCCTGCGTTTGCTCGACCAGGGATTTGATATTTTAGGCGATGGCAGCCCAACGGCCATTATCCCGCCGCAACCGCAGGTAAGGATTCCGGGTGACTATATACAACCATATTTGGACCTTCTTCAGAGCGGGGCAGACCCGCAGGGCGAAGACTACTGGAAGCCTTATACCACCTTCCTGGTTGAGCACATCAACTATTGGAGCTGTATGGTGAACCTTCCAACATGCGCAACCTGTGGAACAGATCCGGAATGTATAGAGAATTGCCGCGACTATAATTGTCAGACACCACCGCCCGTTGAAACCTTTATTGGGAAGACCGAATACGAGCGGATGGCCCAGTGCTACGATCTCCCGCCCGATTACGACATGATGAAAGGATGTATTATCGATCGAAAACTTCCTGACTGCATTAATTTAGTAATTGCAATCATTCAA
>CAZPBV010000110.1:4953-6088 GCA_964584675.1 uncultured Bdellovibrionales bacterium | reverse complement strand
CAAGACTACTTCTTTGAGATACCGCTATTTGTGCTTGATATGGGCAACGTAAATCCCGCGACTCCCCACCTCATGTGCATGCCGTACAAAAAACCACAGTGTCCCGACACGGCCAGCACAGCTTGTTGGGATACTGCTCGTCCTCACGCTGCCCAGCGCGGTTGCGCCGGCATTAGAGCTCGCATCCCTTGCGACGGCGATTACGACAGCCTTCTCATGCCGGGAGTCCCGGCCGGCGCCTCGCGCACCGTCATTGTGCAGGAGGGAAGCACTGTTCAGGATAGCTGATCTTTCGCGTTACCATTCGCCGGTTACCGCGACCGTGCGCCAGCGAGAAACTTTCTTTCCCGAACGCGAGATAGAACATAGTATAGTCCGCATGGATGCCGCACCCCTGTTAGGAAAAGTTGCCGCGCTACTTCATGCTGTCAAACTTGAAGCCGTTCTTATTGGAAATGCTGCCGCTGCGTTACACGGCTCTCCGGTAACCACGGTCGATTTGGACTTCTTGTTTCGTGACACTCCTCTAAACTTGAAAAAGCTCAAGCGCATGGCTCGCATGTGCGACGGCGTTTTGCTACGACCATATTATCCCGCCTCGCAACTCTATCGCCTGGAGAGCGATCGTGAGGGCATGCAGCTCGATTTTATGCCCCGCATCGATGGCATTCGATCGTATCCGAGTCTCAGGAGTCGATCCGAGCCAGTATACTTTGGTCAACACTCTGTCTTGGTAGCCTCTCTTCCAGACATCATAAAAAGCAAGAAAGCTGCCCACCGGCAGAAAGATTTAGCCGTATTAAAAATCTTGGAGAAAACACTCCAGGAGAAGGAGAAACATGCGCCGAAAACAAAAGCCACACGCGCGCCATAAGGCTTGCAACCAGGACATCGCCGCTCGCGAACAACTTGCTGAAGCTGAGCTGCTGCGGCAAATCAAGCGATTACTGGCTCTGCCAATGAACAAGCGCACCCATTTTTTACGAGTTCGTTTGCCGTGCGGCGGTTCTCATCTATGAACGACCAGTGGTGAGACCATAGTACCAACCGTTTAGGCTAATTAACACGGGGGAACGCCCGACAAATGGCGAAAGGCCCCTGGGACAGAGCGACAAGCGGGCAACGCTGCAAGCCC
>CAZPBV010000110.1:0-4853 GCA_964584675.1 uncultured Bdellovibrionales bacterium | reverse complement strand
ACGCCGGGCGCATTCCCGTCAGGGTGCGCAAAAAAACAGGGTGCTCCCCGGCGTGACTTTCGGCTCCGCCGAAGTGGACTCGCCCTATTTATTTCAGGTTCGAGCCCACGCCGGGCGCATTCCCGTCAGGGTGCGCAAAAAAACAGGGTGCTCCCCGGCGTGGACTCGAACCACGGACCCAGTGATTAACAGTCAGTTTTGGTGAAACTCCGAGTAACCTCCGGAAACCTCCAACACGATATTTTTTGAAATTAACTCTTCTACTTACCAACTCAATGGAGTATCTAGGTGAGTGTAGGTTGATGAACCTTTTTACAAGTTTCATCGACCGGACATCGACCCGGAGTAACCATGACAACTCGATTTAATTTCTCCTATGCCATCGTTCGTGACTTACAACTGCCTCAAGTTGAGGGGAAGCGTGACACCTACAAAGATACAGTCGTGCCAGGCTTAGAGCTGCGGGTTACCAAGTCTGGAGTAAAGACCTTCTACGTTTCACGCTGGTCAGCTTCCCGTAAACAGGGGGTTCGAGTTTGTATTGGGCGCTTTCCCGATATTTCAATTCCTGAGGCCCGCCGCTTGGCTCAGAGGACTAATGCAGACTTCGCCGCAGGGATTGACCCAAACGAGCAAAAGCGCGCAATTCGTGAAGAGATGACGCTTCGCGAGTTATTTAACCTCTGCCTTGAGCAAGACTTTAAACCTCACAACCGCACATGGAAAAAGTACGAACAGATATTTGAGGGATATTGTTCTTCGTTTGCCACACGCAGGCTTACGACAATTAGCTATGATTTCTTACAAGATTGGCATGCAAGAATCGGTGAGCAGAGTGGGCGCTACGCTGCTAATCGAGCTTTACGGCTTATCTCTACCCTTTATAGTCGTGCCAAGGTTCGCGGATTTGCCGGGTCAAATCCTGCCAAAGGAATAAAGTATTTCAGAGAGGAATCTCGTTCTCGCTTCTTAGAAGCAGAAGAACTTCGCAAATTCACAGCAGCACTTAACGAATACGGCCACAAGGATTTTAGAGACTTTATATACGTTTGCCTATACACGGCGGCAAGACAGAGCAATGTCCTTCAAATGCGCTGGGATCAAATTCATTGGGAACAGGAACAATGGGAGATTCCCAGAACCAAGAATGATACGAGTCAACGAGTTCCATTAATTCCATACGTTTTAAGTATTCTCCGCACCCGAGTCGATATCGGTAGCGAATGGGTATTTCCCGCCTCAATAGGTTCTGGCTGTATGCAGGTTCCAAGAAAGCAATGGAGAAAATTTTTAGAGAAGGCAGATTTAAGCAATCTGCGTCTTCACGACCTAAGACGTACTCTCGGAAGCTGGTTAGCTGCCACTGGGGCAAGTCTTACCATTATCGGAAAAAGTCTCAATCATAAAAGTTTGAAAGCGACACAGGTGTATGCGCGACTTGACCTTGACCCAGTAAAGGAAGCAATCGAGCGTGCCACCTCAACTATGCTCCAGACTGCAGGATTAGCGACGAACATTAAATCGGTAGGAAGCGTATCAAAAGCAGCATGAGCATCAAGAAATTTTCCTGCCGAAGTCTAATTCAAGACAAGGAATGTATTTTAGAGTGCTGGGAAAACAAGCCCGACGAATCGGCTAGTGATCACCTGTTCTTTCCATTAGATCAGTTCAAGGCTGAGTTTCCATCGCCAGATAGCAATGGCTCATTTCGTGGTCCTCTTTGGTCCGAATACGAAAAACTGACTATTCAAGAGGCTGCACACCTGCTTGTCGGCCTGTACCCTCCTAATCATTTTGATTCTTTCCGCCCTCATACAATAAGAATGAACACAGTAATCAATGCCCAAGAAAAGGCACAAAATCGTGATTTAGAAAAGGAAATGGCACTATTCTGGCTCCAAGGAATGTTCAAGCAATTTGGAGGCAACGACGTGATTGATCGTCTATCTCGCAAGTATCCAAACGGCAAACTTCCAAAACTCTTAACTATCCTAAAATGGGCTCGTAACGTCCCGTCACTGAGGAAAAGCATCGGAAAACGCAGCGCACTGAAGAAGTTTATGGATGAAAACCTGCGTGATGTACAGTATGAATTTGAATGCAAATTCAAGGACCTCTATAGCCTGCATCCTGACTACTCAACAGGAAGGATTGTTCAACTTATGATTGATCAAGAACATCGATCCACCTACAAGAACGAGTCGACCAGAGACCCATACAGTAAGGAATATCTAATTAAAATGGCTAGAAAAATTCATCCAATACCAGCCGGACAGCGCCCGACCGGGCGACCAAAGAAATCGGCGACATTAAGAAAGTCGGATAATATCTCCGAATAGCAACTTCCTCCCGCTCACTTTATCACTCGTAATATCAACAAGTTAGCAGCCTTTGAGGTTTATTAAAATCAATATCCGACTTATCCGGGATTCCCATGTTTCTCCGTTGTCTTCAGAGTTGGTGCAAGGGCGATGGAGACGGCACCGAGAGCTAGTGGGTCCGTAGAGTCGCTCGAAGTGACGGGCTTATGTAATTCAAGCTCTATGCAAGAGAAACTATGGATAAACTTCTTAACAGCTTAGAACTATCGCAATTACTCGGTGTGCCAGTATCAACGCTAAAAATATGGCGGCATCGAGGAACAATTCCTTACGTCAAGATAGGTTCCCTTGTTCGATATAAGGAGCATGACATCCGCGCATGGATTGAAACAGGAGAACGGCAAATACGGACAAAGAGTCCTAGCACAGGCACCCCTTCGGGATAACAACATTCGTTCCGGAAAAAAAAGAGCTGGGTCGCTCCAGCTCTAGAATCCACCACTGCAAATTTAAAAGGTGAACATGAACGAAAGAATAACGCACTCCGGTGCTGAAGGGAATAGTGTATCCAAAAGTGACTTAAGAATAGCTGCATCAAAAGAACTAATTCTGGTAAATGCAGCTGAGTACATTGATTGTGAACCACCACCAACAGATTCTCTCTTGTCTAATATATTTGATAAGGGAGACAAGGTTGCAATAATCGGCCAGACTAAAACACGAAAGAGCTTCTTTACACTCCAGTTCGCATTGTGCATGGCATCAGGTCATGACTTTTTATCATATACGGTTCCTTCACCGCGCAACGTTCTGTTAGTTCAATTCGAAATTAAGCCTAGTCATTACCATAAGAGGGTATATGAAATGGCTCATGCTTTGGACATTAGCTCCTCTGAAATTAATCGGCGCCTTATCATTGCAAATGCTCGCGGAAAAGCTGCAAACCTCCGTCACATTGCAGAACGGGCGTCCGATCTAAACATAGATCTAATCATTCTTGACCCTCTCTATAAAATCGAAAGTGGAGATGAAAATAGCTCAGAGGATAGAAAGCGGATTCTCGCAAAATTCGATGAAATGGCTGAAACATCGCAAGCTGCTGTCGCATATGTCCATCACGACCGCAAAGGAAGCCCAGGAGAATTAGAAGCCTCTGACAGAGGGAGTGGAAGCGGTGTACTCAGTCGGGATTACGATGCGGCAATCATTCTCACCCCACATCAGGATAATACCAACTGCCTTGTTGCAGAGACCCTGCTGAGAAACTACGCGCCACAGGACAAGCAAGCGTTCGAGTGGCAAGATTACTGTTTTAGACCGTCCTCGGAATTGCCCATAAAAAAAGGATTAAGAGGAAGTAGGAGAGCAAACGATTTAGACCTTTCTAAATGGCTCCAAAAAGGCCAAGACGTTCTCAACGAGCATATCTCTATGGCCGTTAGCGCTTTTGATGTACGACTCGGCGGCCTCGGCGCAACAAGACAGCAGCAAAAAGCCACAAGAGACCAGTTGATATTCAGCGAGTTTGCCCGATATCACGGACAAAAGGCGACGAGAGGTGGCACTTCGAGAATCATTGCATTGGCGAGTGTGGTGACTGATGATGAGTAGCTTTCGCAACAACTGCAGCTTTCTCAATTACAAATACCAGCAAAAGCTAGAACGAGTTTCAGCTTCGTTTGCGCACCTTATATTAAGGCGCGCGGTAAAAGCACCAGCACTTAGTCATTTGCTACTCCGGGAAAGTGGCAACCCAATTCCCAAGGTAGTTATTCTATGACTCACTTGGGAGTCGATATCTTTGAGTATTTGAAGGAGACTGGGCATCAAGCTTTACTACATGAATTTATCAGGCTTCAGACGGCTGAGTTTGTGAACTTCTCGGAGTGGAGACACTTCCTTAGAAAAGTAAGACTGGAGCTTGAACGAGAATTGATGGATTTCGAGCGATTCGGGACCATAGAAACCCAAGTCTATGAATTGAGGAAAGCCCTCCAGAGCAAGGAAGATAAAAGCTATAATAAACCAAAGAGTATTGAGAAGATCGAAGACCATGTCACAGAATGTCGCATATAAAAAAGGAGAAGCCTCTTCCCATCTCAACCATAACAGCAGGAAAGAATGTGACGATGGGTTTCTAGCTGACCTAGATGCTAGAATTCAGGAACTTCAACAACTTGCCGCAGCATTGTCCTTCGAGGGTTCCGATTCTAATGAGAGGGAAGAAGAAAGCCCTCTAACCACTCGACAAATCTTTTTTGTAGAGTGCTACATTGCTGCCTTAGGAAATCTTTCAAAAGCATCTGCGATGGCCAAGGTTAGCCCTCGAACGGTATACCGATGGCTCAAAGAGGAGTCGTTTCAAGGGAAACTAAACGAGCGCAAGCTTGAATGGGAAATACTGCTACATTCCAAAATGATGAATATGGCCATGAAGGGCAATGTGACATTGCTTATCTTTCTAAGTAAATTTCTAAATCCGTACTACGATGATAATTTCCGCACCAAAATGTTGATAACCACACAACAACA
>CAZPBV010000109.1:3773-9978 GCA_964584675.1 uncultured Bdellovibrionales bacterium | reverse complement strand
CGCCGCCCAAGGTTCCAACCGCAATGAAGAGTATGGGTATCTAGCAGCGACCTTTGCGGAAATTGGCACTCTTCTCATGGCCTACTATTTTCCGCAGGTATTCGAGGCTGCGGTGAAACGCGCCGAATCAAAAAGAATTGAAATCGGTCAGAGCATCTTTGAAATAACGGGGCTGACACCAATTCAACTGAGTCTCGAAGTTATTGATGCTCTCAATCTCCCTCCCTTCTATAAAGACGTGCTTCAGGGAGTGCAGCAAGTCAAAACGTCCGGAGCGAAATCAGCTGCGCCAAGTTCGAAAGTTCTCGCCCAAGATCCCTCCAGAATATCACAGGCCGTCTATGCTTCCTCCGCTATCTCAGAAGTAATTGTATCCGGACGTTCCAAGCAGGAACTCGAACGTATCGTCTCCCAGGTGAGCTCCAAATTAGGGGTGGAGTCGGCCGCGTTTGGCAAAGTTCTCGGGGAAATCCCGACCGTCTTTCGCAATCATTGCCAATCGATTGATCTCCAACTCCCACCGCTCCCTGAGTATGTAGCCAGTTTTTCGGCAGCGCCTTCGGGCGGAGATGAACAGAAGGGCGATAGCGAAAAAGAGGCCGAAACTCAATTTGCTGAGTTTGTGGAGGAAATTCGAATCGCCGTTGAAAATCGAGAACCCACCTCTTCCATTATTACGAGCGTCATGGAAACCCTGGCCTGGAACATTAAGTTTGACCGAGTCATGCTCATGCTCATCAATGGCAGCAGAAATCGGCTCATTGGTCGGCTGCTCTTGGGCGATATGCCGGATTTCGACCCCAAAAAAGTGTCCCGTCCGGTTGGCGTCGATGCGAGTCCATACGCGGCTGATGCCAAAGCGTTCAGGGAAAGCCGCCCCATATTTGTCGGAGAGCCGGTCTTTGAAGGCGGCTGGCCGCTTGCGGCTATTCCGATTGGATTTGGCACCCGCTGTATCGGTGTCATTTACGCCGACAGAGATCCTCTGCGTTCGAGCAACCAAGAAAAGCAGGAGCTCAACGCCCGGGAACAGGGTGCGGTGGGCATTTTGGCAGAACTGCTGGACCGTTCTATCAGTGTGCAAGGGTAAAGAGGAGTACCAGTTATGGCTAAGAAAGTTTTGGTTGTCGACGATGATCCCATGATTCGCAATCTGGTGCGCGCCATTCTGGAGGGGGCCGGCTATGACGTCGTTCTCGCGGAGGACGGCCAGCAAGGGCTTGATGTCATTGCGTCCACCGAACGGCCGGTAGATTTTAGTTTTATTGTACTTGATGTAGTGATGCCCGGTGTAAATGGGCTCGATGTGCTCACTCGCCTGAGATTGCATCCTGAAACTCAGTCGGTCCCGGTGATTATGCTCACCGGAGAAGACAAAGCAGAAGATATCTTGGCAGGCTATAGCGTAGGAGCGGACTACTACATCACCAAGCCGTTTACACGCCAACAGCTACTCTACGGAATCGACTTAGTGAAGGGGAATGCGTAGCGTATCGGTACGACGCAACACAACAGCCACATGTCTTAGGCACTGCCATAGAATAATTTGGGAATCCTGTAGCTTCGCCCGGATCAATCCTGTACCATTCCCAGCCAATGGACGAGTGGCTGCTCTTGCAAGAGGGCGTATATGTATACCTTATTCTCTTTTTTCTCCTGCTCGGCGGAGCATTTATGCTCCCTATCCCGGAGGACATCCCGCTCATTCTTGGTGGAGTGATGGCTCAAATGGGCCGCGGTCGTATCGATCTTATTGCCGCAACTTGTTACGGAGCAATAATTTTGGGAGATGTCATCATTTTTGGCGTCGGACGTTGGCTTGGTCCGGCGCTCTTTTATAAGCCGTGGTTTAGGAAACGAATTGGGTACTCGCGTATTAAGCGGTTACGCTTCAATTTGGAAAAGCGCAGTCTTCCCATGATTTTTGTCGCTCGGCATCTTTTTTACCTAAGAACCGTCACCTTCCTTACCTGCGGGGCGGTTCGGATGAGTTTTGGCAGGTTTCTGCTCTCAGACGCCGTTGCCGCGCTCGTCAGCGTTCCCTTGATGTTGCTGCTGGGCTACATGGCTGCCGAGCATTACGAAGCCGCCTTTAAGTTTATCGGTGAGGCTAAGTATTGGTCGGTAATTTTTGGCGGCCTATTGCTCGGATTATTCTTGGGCTGGTATCTGATACGAAAACGCAGAGAAGCTTCGTCTGTAGAAGAGAATCGAGACGAGGGAATACCTTCTCCCTAAAATGTTCTTGTTAACCAAATCTAGTGGACGCTCTCAGCTTTTGATGAAAGCAGCAAGTTTCTGAGAGCAAATCCCATTGATAATCGTAAGGAGGAGCCGCTCGTCTCAAATTGCTGAGTAGGGCTCTGTAGAACTGTTTTATAACAAAAATTGGTATCGGATAGTTCTAGACCGGTATGACAAAGGATGGTTTGCCGTGCCTCAAACTGCCAAACCATTTGTTCGACAGTGGGAAGCCAAATATAGGTGAAGCGAAGCTCGTCCGGGCTCATGCCCTGGGGGTCGACCAAAATAGATACCTGCTCCTTTTTTAACCGTTCCGCGATTTCATCCCCAATCTCAGGCTGCCAAATAAGTCCAGCCAACTCCAAATCTTCAGCCAACTGAAGGAAATAACTGTCGGTCATAAAGCCTCGCTTTCTCCTCCTCCTATACTTGTATATGTCGGTACAAGTTTAAAACGACTCAATACCTACTGTTTTGGATGATGTTAAAGCGCACAATGGATTTGACAAGGAACTAGAATGATCATTCTAGTCGTGCAGAGGGTATTCGTGGTATTCAGAAGCTTGGGAGGCTGCATAACTCTACAGTGCTCTTCCCTGAACCTTTCACGGGGCGGGATTGTGCTTCACGTTCTCTGGAGTGTTTCGCTATAACGCGTGGTACTGACACGCTTTCTCTATTCTCCTTACACCAATCGTACACGCGCTAATTTGCCTTGACGATCCAACTTCTCGCACGCCTGGGGCCGGGGCCACAGGTAGAAGGAGTCCGACTATTCCGCTTCCAGCAATACTGAATGTTTTGGTGTCGGACCTCTAGCCGTTATCTTTATCATCCCCCACGACTCAGGAATTTCCACTACGCGGGAATGTGTCGTCATGGGAGCTTGTTGTAGCAAATTCTGGAAGGGCAATGGCCCAGACAATTATTCCCGCTACCACAAGAAAGAAAACGAGGTAGAGAAATAGCTTAAAAAATAGAGCTATGCAGAACCCCACAATCAGGGCAACGACAAATGACTTTTCCGAATTTTCTTGGATCCATATGCGAAGGGACGTGACCTTATCGACAAGCCACTGATGCCATTGCTCTCTGGTTCTTGTTCGAATAGCTCCTATAGGATCAAATGTCATAGTGCATAGATAAGACGCTTCGTCGAATTTGGCAAATTATTCCCCGACACCCTGTTACCAATATTTCTCCAGGTGCAGGTTCCCGGGCGATTTCCTTGAGTGCTCTCGGTACCCCTGCGACAGGAGAAGTGTTTCCATTTCATCTATCATAGCCGGATTACCGCACAAAAAAACATGGTCTCTTTGAGGATCGAGGGGAATGGTGCCGTCTTTAAAAAGTGATTGCACATGACCGCGCCTTCCTTGCCACTCATTGCCGGCTCGGCTGACAATGCCAAAATAAGAAAGGGACGCACTCCGAGCCCGCTCCAAGACTTCCTCCCGATACGCTAGGTCGGATTCATAGCGAACTCCATGCACCAAAGTTATTTGCCGCCCGGCGGTCCACGTTGCAGGAGTTCGAATCATCGACATGAAGGGCGCTATACCGGTACCGGTGGCAACAAAGACTAGATTACTCTCGCCAGGCGTGCCCTCTAAGGTGAAAGTGCCGGTAATTTTTGGGGCCATAAAAATACGATCCCCCGCCCTGAGGCTTGCCAACCGCGCAGTCAGGGCTCCCTGCGGAAGAAGCGCAATGTAAAACTCGAGCACTCCCGAGGAGTCCGGCGACGATCCAATTGAATAAGCACGCTTGATGAGTTTGTCGGCAGGAGGAACATTCTCTTCAGCAGGATAGTGAGCGGGGCGCTCTGCGGACCCCGGAAGAGCGAGGGCGACGTACTGTCCCGGTTGAAATTTCGAGTTTGGCACGTCCGCCTTTACAAAAAGCCTTATCAGCTCAGGGGTAACATCAATCCGATCCACTACTGTTGCATTCAAACTCATACTACTCTTTAATCTCCCACCTGCATGGATATTGTGCTCATCAATCCACAAATTCCCCAAAACACAGGCTCTATCGCCCGCACCTGCGCAGCGACGCAAACTCCCCTACACATAGTCGGAAAAATCGGCTTTGACATTTCCGAAAAGGCTGTGCGCCGCGCTGGCCTAGACTATTGGCCGCATGTGCAGCTCCAGCGCCATTTCACTTGGGATGATTACCTCAAGGTCAGCAGTCCGCGCAAGGTCTGGCTATTTTCCAAATTTGCCCACCGTGTCTACCACACGGCGGATTTCCACCAGGATGACGCCTTGGTCTTTGGAAGCGAAACCAAGGGGCTCGGGCCGGAGTTCTTAGCCCTCTTCTCTCCGGACCAGGGCCTGAAGATACCCATGGTTTGCGAGCATGTTCGAAGTCTCAATCTTAGCAACGCAGTTGCTGTTGCGCTTTACGAGGCACGTCGGCAACTTAGCCTTGATCGGTAACTACTTACAGGCTCTCACGAGAGCGCATCCGGGAATGCCAAGGAAGGCATTTCCAGATGCGCTCTCGTGAATGTAAGCCACCCCGGAACGTTTAGCTTACATAACTATTATGAGATATATTGGATTTAAAGGCAGCGCATGACGGACGAGCCCCTAGTTACACCCACCCCCTTGGCCCAGCACGATGAAGAACTGGAGCTTGCTGTCGTCATAGATCGGCGCATATGTTGTTACGAGCAACAGCTCGTTGCCACCCTGCCCAGCGAGAGTATAGAGCAAATTCTCGTGCGAGTGCTCCCCATGCTCCCCAAAGATCCACCCCCGGTGTGCGTTCCAGGTAGCGACGAGCTTAGCCTGGTTGACAATCACCGGCGCTTGATGTCCGGTCTACATGCGTTGCGTACCTGCGTATTGGATTTGATTTCATGCCGGGATGACGAAGCTTCCGGCGCCAGTCGCCCCGCTCCCGACAGCGGACTCAGACGTATCCTGTCGTCTCGCAGCGATTTTGACCTGCTGCAGCTTGCAGAACAGCTCACGGCGGCCAATCTAAAGTCGTGTAACTCCATCGACACCTCATCGCTTGAGCAAGCGATGGAAACCGGCGACCGTGAAGCGCTCCTTGACGCTATTGTCGGCGTGTTCCCTTCTTTACTAGAGAATCGCTGGCAAATGCTGGTTTCCTTAGCGCAGTGGCTGCAGGGAGCAGAAACATTTGACCCTGCTGACTGTTGCAACTTGCAGGCTCACTTGAGCGAACTCACCGAACTACGCTCTATCCTCGAACGTGTCCTGGTGCGCGTCTTAGTCAGGCAGGAGCGAGAACGTTTTCTCTCAGCGCAGTCCAAGTCCTCTTCTCATGCCCCAAGCATTGCCGAACAAATAGCGCTTGCTCGCTCGCTTGAGCTAAAACCTCCACCCCATGACCAGCTCGAAAACGAGCATGACGCCCAGACGAACCTGGTTTTTGACCAGATAGAAGCAATCAAGAAGAAAACATTCGCGCAAGAAGATATTTTCTGCGACCGAGTCGGGGAAGCGATTCAATCGAGCAAACGTGAGCGCCAGAAAAAGGTCGAGGAGTGTAGACAAGAAAGATTAGGCGACACGCGTCGAGTCCGGGATTTCCTGGCGCAGTACCAAGATATTGACGAAGCGGATAGGCTACACTTGCTCGATCTGTATCTGAGAAACGGCCCATCTCAAGACGAGCTGGCGGATATCGCCGCGAAAGTTCGCGAGAAGCGCCGTCTCAAGGCTACTACCCGTAACGCAGCCTAACTTTGCCCGAAGCCGTAGAGTTTCTCACCCACATTTTATTAGCGCTATCTCGCGATCCTTATTTTCCTTGAGTCGATCGCCAACTTGCGAAAATGCTTCAACTATCCGCGAGCGAAGCGTGGCGGAATCGCTCGCCACCTTTGAGCGCACAATGATGTAACCGCCGCGATGGTCGCAGACCTGCGAAGCTTCCTCCGGCGGCACTATCGCTACCTCCCGACGCAGATAAAACAGCA
>CAZPBV010000109.1:0-3763 GCA_964584675.1 uncultured Bdellovibrionales bacterium | reverse complement strand
ACATCAAAGAGTTCGTCCTCTCGAGAGCGAACCACGGCGAGTCTCTCCTGAGAGGGAACGATGGAAGAAATGCGTTTTGCCGCAACATCAAAAAGCTTGAGCTCATTTTTTATTCCATTGCCGAAAACCACAAGACTAAGGAGGAGCGCCGCAGGACACCACCACCATAACCAGACAGGACCTTTGTGCGCGCGGGAATGGGCATCCAGAAGACACCATAAAAACCCGACTCCCACAACACAAAAAACCAACCACGGCGGAATAAATTGACGGCTAATCCAACGCTCAACTGATTCAAAAACCAGAGCAGGCGCGCGGGATCGAATATCGACCAAGGGAGAAGCAAGAAGCGCCGCGAGTACGCACACAAACAGGCCGCCGCTCGACACCACCACCATGAACCGCGTCCGGGAAGCCTCTGAAAACCGCTGCCACCACAGAACCACAAATGGCGACAACGCCACTGCCACGAGAGGATAAACGGGAAGCAAATAAGAGTGCCTCTTTCCGGACGCGATAGAGAAGAACAGGACAAGGGCCCCGCACGCAAGCAAAAGTCCTCTTACTCGGTTAGTTACAAGGTGCTCTTCATATTTGGCTGACGAACCCTTATGAACCGCCCGCCAAATTACGTACCCGACGAGAAGAAGAAATAATACCGACCACGGGGCAGCCGTGCGCAAAAAAGAAGGGCCATAGAACCACCAGGCTTCGCTATTTATTGACTCTCCGCCCGAAAATCGATCAACATTCTCAAAAAACAAATGGCGGCGAATGAACTCTCCTCCGCCCCGAAACGCAGCAAGGCCATACCAGGATCCAGCGATGAGAGCCGCTCCTATCCAGCCCCATGAAGGTCTAAACATGGCAACGAAGGCAGGTCCGACACCGCGATCGGGGATCAGCGCGCTCACACAAAGGAGACACACTACAATCACTGCCAGCGGCCCCTTCGTAAGAATACCGCCCGCGCATAGCAGCCAGAACCAAAAATAGCCCTTGGAGGTCATTTGACCGCCCCAAAACCGGCCCAGAAAAAAAAACACCGCGCTCAAGACCAGGCAGACAAAAAGCATATCGACCATGGCGTTTACCGCCAAGATTTGAAACCCGTACGTAAGGCTCAAAATTCCGGCAGCGCACAAGGTGGTGGACTCACGCGTGGCACCGTCCTCAGCGCGCATTCCTGTCAGTCGAAAGACTCCGCCCCCCGTAAGACAAACAAGTACCGCTGCCGAAAGAATCGATGGGACCCGGAGCGTTGATTCTGAGACGGTCCCCCAAGGAATTGAAATGAACGCAAGAAACCAGTGAAAAAGAGGTGGCTTCGAGGGAACAAGGCCGTTACGTAGTGGAAGAATCCACTCATGTGTTCTGAGAATAACATCGGCTACATGAGCTTCACGAGCTTCAAAAGAGCCGCCAATCGGCATGCCAGCCAGCAAACAAACTAAAAACAGGGCTTGGAATAACGCCAGGAAAAAAAAAGCGGGGATAGTTCCCAAAAATTTTATGACCAGCCCCCAAAAACGAAGCTAAGCACCATAAAACTTGCTACGGTAAATGCAAGAATTTCAAAGAGCCCCATACGCAATATTTTTCTACCAAACCTATTGGCAAGCGGATACCAACGAAATACAGAGTCAGCAGATATCCTCTCACAGGCTCTACGCGCACAGAATGCCCGCGGGTCCTGCAAACTCCAATCAACCTAGCTAGTTTGCGACTATCTGTAAAGATAGACTTGCAGTCAACCAAAATGCCCGTATTTAGATTGACTGCAAGTCTGCCCCGACGGGACGACCAATACCCGACGTACAAGCGGCAAGAGCCGATGAGGCCGCGGAGATTAGCTCTCCTTGGGCCCCGCAGCGGCGGGCCGTCGGAAGACGGTAAAATCACTGAGGGCGAGCAGCCGGAAATCGATTAGGCTGCCTGAGCAGTCTCGAAGTCCTGATCGCGCGAGCGAGCGGCTTGCCGTGATATTGTTCCCGAGCGCGGTCTGCGGCGTTGAACATGGCGGCGGTTAATAAGGCGCACTGGCAGGTCATCCTCGTCGTCGGCCAAGATCCTCGCACCAAGGTCACTACCGGTTTTGTTGCGCATTTCCTGATAGAGAGTATCAAGTGCCTTTTTCTTAACTCGCGAAATGTGGCAACGGCTGTATCCCAGAGAGCGGGCGATATCCATGAGCTGATGTTCGTCCATGTAAATTCTAAAGATGACCTCTCTCTCAAGTGGATCGAGAGCATTACAAGCCTCATGACTGAGAGTTGCCACCTCCTTCTTAAACAGGGCCTCATCAGGAAGCACCGTGTCGTGGCTGCACAACGCTTCAGCCACTTCGATAGCATTAATGCCGCGCTGCCCTGCCCCAAGGCTTGACTCTAGTTTTTGCCCATTGTCGAGGGCTTCAAAATCAGGAAGTGGAACACTGTTGGCCGTAGCGGCAGCGGTGACACTACGGATCAGGTTTCCACGCAAATGGTAATACATAAAGGTCATAAAGGACGCGCCCTTGGCGGGATTAAAGCGCTTAACAGCTTCGCACAACGAGAGGTCGACCACGCTGTCCACCTCATCGAGGTCCATGCGGGCATGCCATTTGCGAAGGATACTCCTGGCGAGGCGGCGCGCTTTAAGCCGGTACTCAAGAACCAAATTTTCCTTCTGCAGATCAGACAATCCTCTCTGTTTGGCCGACCGTGTACTGAGCGGCAGCCTGATAACTTTTTTATTATCAGTCTTTTTATTGGCGACCTTTCGTAGCTGGCGATGAGCAACAGCTACTCGTGTCTTGGCTGATTTTCCCCGTGACTGTACTGCTGGCGATGCGCTCATGGTCTCCCCTTTTCCTTTCGCTTCAAACCGTATACTTCCGAATGAAACATCCTGGCCCCCCGTACCACCTTTTGGGGCAGGCAGATTTTCACTGGCGAAGTTTCTAAAGGGTAATCACGGAATCTCTTAGAAGTACTTCAGAAAATTTCTAGTAATTTGAAATAATTTATCATTCTGCCCATTTACGAATTTGATGCCCGTTGGGTTGACTAGAAAAATCTATTAAAAACAGGTTATTAGCTAGATTCGTCTTAGGGGTTGTGATTCGCAAATATATCCAATCGACAGGTCTCAATTAAGTAAATTACTTATTAGGACGAACCATCAATGCGGGCTTAATATAGTGATGGGGGGGGGATCTCTCTTCGGAGCCCGGCGAGGCAGTGAGGCTAAACCAATTATTGTAGAAAACGACGGCACTGATGCTATCAATTGAGGACGCAGATAGGCTTGTTCTTGAGCACCAGGGTTGGGCCGAAAGCATTGCGCGTTCGGTTGCCCGGGCATGGAACATGGACTGGCGGCTAGACGGACTTGATGGAGCCGCTATGGAGGCCCTAATTTTTTGTGCGCGGCGCTTTGATCCAACCCGGGGGGTTCCCTTTCGGGGATACGCCAGAAAAAGGATTCATGAAGCATCCACCGAGGCCGCCCGCAAATCTCGTGGATGGCGCAAAGGCCTGGGCGCGTCAAATGCCGGCGAGCAACAAGCGCGTGAAATTTCAGCTGAATTATTCAACATGTTCCCGGAACTTCGCAGCGGAGAACTCCCATCGGCTGAAGACGTTGGTGGAGACTCGGACCATGACGTGCGTACAGCAATTCGGCACTTGTTGGTCGGGGCGAGCATTGTTGCGGCCAAACAAGGAATCGCCACCTCTTTGCCCGATGAGGTGCTTGACTACAAGCGAATGATTGAACT
>CAZPBV010000108.1:0-10002 GCA_964584675.1 uncultured Bdellovibrionales bacterium | reverse complement strand
AAAATTAACAATGGCTGGCTTTGTGCTTTCCACAAAGAATGGGCTCACCATGACAAGTCCCTCAAGCGCTACACGCGAATGCTGCAACTCGGTGTGATTGTACCAAATGGCAGGGCCGAGAGGTTTAATCGATTGCCGATAGTCAGGGCTGAGAGCCGAAAAAAATCTTGCGGCACTTGTCAGGTTATCCGGAAGAAATACTGCCTGCGCGCCGGTTCGCTCTACCTCAGCTGCGATTCTGGTAAATGCTTGTAGGTCTCCCTTTGTATATTGATATTCCGCAACTAATTGAAGGCCTAGCTCAGAGACGGCACGGCGAAACTCATCGGCATAGTCTTGACCTTGGAGATCATCCGGATATACCTGCGCGACCGTGTTGACCTGGAAATTGCTGCGACAAGCCTCTAGCAGCGAAAGAACTTGACTGGCTGAAGTCGGCCCAAGTCTAAAAATTCCTGCACCGGTTTGAAATTCTCCACCCTTTGAAAGGGCAACAAGACTGGTGTTGCTTTCTCGCGCCACCTCCGCAACTCGCTCCGCCGAAGAGGTAATAATCGGCCCAAGCAGCGCCCCGCCCGGATGGCCGGCAATAAACTCACGGGCCCGAACTGCTGCCTGGAGAGGATCTCCGGCATCGTCCAAATATTCGGCTTTGATTCCGAATCCAGATTTCTCAACTGCAAGCTCAATTCCATTCTTGCTGGCCACCCCCAGAGACGCGTACATGGAAGTAAGAGGCAGAATAACTCCTATAGCGCCCGAGCGGCTGCCGTCAGCTGCTGGAGATGGCGATAAGCCTTCTGCTGAAGACTCGGCGATACTCCCCTCCCAAAAAGGAGTCTTCACATCCCAGGTCCGAGGATTGAACCCGGTCTCAGATCTTCTCCGTTGTTCTTCGCCAACCAATCGACTTACAAGCAGGTCAGTCGTCCAGCGAGATGCGATAGTCTGCAGTGCATCTTGTGGAATTGACCTAACCAAGAGCCGCACTCCAATTTCTGCTGCATTCTCCAATGGCTCTTCAGTAACAAGGGAACCTGGAGGGAGGGAGGAACGCGTCGATAATTGGTGAGCCCGAGAGAACCACGCAAGTCCTTGGTTAAAATCACCAAGCCGTCCATAGGCATATCCAAAGAGAAGAGAAAATCTTGCCGATACATCTGCTTCCGATCGACCTGTCTTCTTGAAGAAGTTGCTCAGGCTGTCGAGGCTCTCGCGCGCCTTGTCCAAAGAAAGTTGGGCAGACGCTATGCGGGAGGTCAGAGTTTCGACTTCATCGGGGGAAAGTGTCTTTGCATCTACTTTTCGGTAGGTGTCCAGCGCGCGCTGATACTGAGAAGCGCGAAGTAACTCGTCAGCGTGGATAAAGTGCGCATCTTTGATCGGCTCTCCTCTTAAAGTCCGGGTGAGAGACCACTGCTCCCAAGGCTTTGGCACAGCCCTGGTGGTTCGCTCCTGAACTGAGACATTCCAAGCGGAACCGCCCCCCACCTGAACAGCAGGACCACCTTGGTACTTGGGCGCCTTTCCAGAACAGCCGAACAGGCCAACAACGGAAACTCCTCCGAGCAGCGCACTCCATAAACGAACATTACGGTTTTTCATAATCTCTATAGTATATTTGATGAACTGTGGGGGAACATGATTTCTCTAAAACATCGTAATGAAGTCGTCCTGGGACACTTCCTGCGGCAAGGAGATATCCTCACCGCCAATGAATTCGGCTGGTTCGCCCGGCCTCTGCATGGTCAAGTAGATCTCATGGAAAGGGCCTTATCGGCCCTTGCAGCTTGTGCGGCGACTATTTTTCGTCCCCCCGGGGGAATACTTACGATACTCCAAAAAATTTCGCTCAATGATAAAGATTGACCTTAAGATCGGAATCGCCGAATTGACGGTTGCAAACTCCCCCGTGCTCGTGACTTAATCGAATCTCGCGGGTCCTCCTCTCATCTATTTTGGAGAAACCCCATGAATAAACGAGACCGCTTTATTGGATGCGCTTTACCATGAAGAAAATTATCTTATTTTGCGTATTTCTTTGTTTACCCCTCTTATCGTGTGGAGGAGGAGACGACGGCAACGACAGTGGGCCTGGAACAAACGCCTGTTCTACCCTGGGGCTTCATACGCGTATTATTCATGGCACAGAGTGTTCAGATGAAGGTTCACCTGTGGTGATGATTGTCCTGGAAACCTCCGATGGCTCATCATCCCTTTGCAGCGGTACGATGATTTCTTCCACCGACGTCTTAACCGCCGCTCATTGTTTTGCCCAGAACCCGTCGAGCGCATATATTCTTGCTGAAGGCGTTCGGGTGAATGCGGTGCGGTACAGTTTGCATCCCGATGTAACGTACACTGGGCAGTCGGTCCTTAATGATGTCGCCGTTCTTCGACTACAAACCCCTGTTGGTCTTCCGACTCTCCCACTTCTAGCCGGGACGACGCTTGAAAGCGGAGATATTATTCAGATATTTGGTTATGGTATCACTGAAGATCAGAGCAGCAGCAAAGATACTGCTGGCACACTACGTTCGGGAGAAATGCTCATTACCTCAATCTCTCCCGATCATATTACCACTAATTATGGCGGGGAAGGGAGTAATACATGTTTCGGCGATTCCGGCGGGCCCGCGGTTTTTACTACACCTGCGGGGGCTGTGGGGATTGTAGGAATTACCTCCTCAGGCGCCCTGGAGAACTGCGGACCGGGTGATATCAGCCTCTTTGCAAATGTACAAGGGAATTCGATTTTGAACTTCATTACTCAAGCTGTGCCCAGTGTCGGGGTAATTTGATCGATCCCACCCCACTATCCGCATTGCTGCGCATTATCAGATTTGATCTCTTTTTGAGGCACACTCAAGAAAAAATTGGCATAACCACTCATGGAGAGCTATCTCACCGTTGGTTATGCGCGTCCCATTCCGTTCCCCCTTTACTTTCCTTCTTAGAGTCCTCGTCGGAGGCTATCGCGGGGGACTTTTATATACCGGACTCATCGGGAGCGCTGCACTCTATCTCGTTGGGAGAGCACAGATCCTCCTAAAAACCTCATTTCTGGAACTTGCGGAGGTCTACGAGGGGCACGAACATACTTTTAAAGCGATTGTGTTGATCGCCTCGCGCTCGTGCTGGATACCAGCCATCCCTTTCCTCGCCGTTGCTGTGCTGCTGCCGGCTTGTTGCACCTATCGCGATGGCTACGGTCGCCTGGGCACCCTCATTCAGGCTACACCCTCTCATGTTCGGGTCGTGTCTTATGCCATGTTACTGAGCATTCGCTCAATAGTGGCAGTATTCATGCCTGCTCTTGCGATGGTTATCCTCTATTTGTATTTTGCAAAGACATTTCAGTCGCAGGGAATTTCCGCCCTTTACTTGAGCGCCATGCTCTGCGTCCTTGCTATAAGCGCATGGAGAGCCCTTCCATATTTTTTTGCGCCGGTGCTTGCTGTGTGCGGCGGGTTGAGCCCATTTCAAGCTGTGCACTCGTGTGAGCCGGTCGTACGTAGCCGCCCGCTACGATTTGCGGGTTTAGTGACATGCAGCGCGCTCGCTCTGGGAGCGGCGCGATGGTCAAGTCATCGGTTTTCCCCGATGGCTGGCACGGGATATGTGGTGCTCGACATGGCGATCTTCTGGGCGGCACTCACCACGGCTGCCTTTTTTGTTCTCGACATTTTGACGAATCAATTCTCCGCACCCCCGCAAAAAGAAGACAGCGGTGCACTGCACGGCACCACCACAAACATGCAATCTCCGGAAAATGTTGAGGTGATTGTAACTCGAGCGTGGGTTAACGATTAAAGTGCTATTGAAACGCAGGCTAAGGCGCAAACATTTCTTTGACCTTCTCAAAGAAGGATTTGGTGTCTTGGGACGGCTCGCGCTGCTCCAGCTCACGCAACTGCTCCAAGATCTCCCGCTTCGCAGTGGACAATTTTTTAGGGACCTCAACATAGACCCGCACATGCTGATCCCCGCGCCGATCCTCTCCCAGTACTGGCAATCCCTTGTTCCGAAGTCTAAATACTTTACCGGAGGCGGTTCCAGCAGGAATCTTTAGTTTCACCTTGCCCTCAAGTGATGGAACTTCTAACTCAGCGCCCAGCGCAGCATCAGCAAAGGTGATGGGAACCTCGCAAATAATCTCGGCTTCTTGACGCTCAAAAAATGGATGTCGCTTAACCGCGATTTGAACATATAGGTCTCCGGCGCTACCCCCGGCAACACCCAATTCCCCTTCTCCCCTCAGTTTAAGGCGCTGCCCATTATCAATACCGGCCGGTATTTTTACCTTAATCTTGCTGTTAACAGATTTTAGTCCCAAGCCCTGGCAGTCCTCGCATGGGGAACGCACCATCTGCCCGCTTCCATTACAGATGGGGCATGTTCTAGCGATAGTAAAAAACCCCTGCTGCATACGCACCTGCCCTGCCCCTCCACACTGCTGACAGGTTTCAGGACGAGTTCCTTTCTTGGCGCCACTTCCATCACATACAGAGCACGGCGCACGACGTGGAATGGCGATTTCTTTCTCGGTGCCAAATGCGGCTTCTTCAAAGCTGATCTCGAGATCATAGCGCAAATCCCGCCCCCCACGGCCCCGCGATCGAGTAAAAGATCCTCCCCCAAAAAAAGAGCTAAAAAGGTCGCCAAAGATGTCTTCAAACCCAGAGAAATCACCTCCGAAACCTTCAAAACCTCCCGACCGCTGGTCAAAGGCGGCATGTCCAAACTGATCGTACTTGCGGCGTGAGTCTGACTCGCTGAGGACTGAATACGCCTCGGTAGCTTCCTTGAATTTTTCCTCAGCCTCCTTATTGCCTGGATTTCTATCAGGATGAAACTCTAATGCCTTCTTACGATAGGCTTTTTTGATTTCCTCAAGCGTCGCTGTTTTTGAAACGCCTAAAACTTCGTAATAGTCACGCTTTGTACTCACAGCTCACCGTGCGTTTTCAAAAACCGGCATCTCTCCACTTTCAATACGGCCCTTCCCCTACAAACCGCAGCGAAAAGATTGGCGGATTAGTTCCGATTGTCTCGAACTTCTTCAAAATCAGCGTCGACGACATCACCTTCGTCTTTTTTGGCTCCATCTGAAGCCCCGGATGCACCGGCGCCATCTGTTCCCCCGCCCTCTGCCGCTGCCTTGGTGGCTTTCTTATACATCTCCTCAGAAACCTTATGGCTTGCCGACGTTAACTTCTCGGTGGCGCTCTTAATAGCTTCAACATCCCCGCTCTCAAGGGCCTTTTTAGCCTCCTCAAGCGCGGTATTAACCATTCCCTGATCTTCAGCCGAGAGCTGAGCGCTGACTTCTTTGAGCGAACGCTCTGTGTTGTAAATCATACTATCGAGCTCGTTGCGAGCCTCAATAACTTGGCGCTTTTTCTTGTCTTCCTCCGCGTGCAGCTCGGCGTCTCTTACCATTTGCTTAATTTGATCTTCATTTAAGCCGGAACTCGCGGTAATCCGGATTGACTGCTCCTTCTTGGTCGCCAAATCCTTGGCCGAAACTGAAACGATACCGTTACTATCGATATCAAAGGTAACCTCAATTTGAGGAACTCCGCGCGGCGCTGGAGGAATGCCAAGCAGCTCAAATCTGCCAAGCGTCTTATTATCAGCTGCCATCTCCCGCTCTCCCTGTAAGACATGGATAGACACAGCCGGTTGACTATCAGAGGCCGTAGAAAAGACTTGAGACTTTCTGGTGGGAATAGTCGTGTTCTTCTCTATCAACTTAGTGAAAACACCACCGTAGGTTTCGATCCCCAGGCTGAGCGGAGTCACATCCAATAGCAGCACGTCTTTCACATCTCCCTTCAGAACGCCTGCTTGCACCGCAGCGCCAATGGCAACCGCCTCGTCAGGGTTAACGCTCTTAGACGCTTCTTTGCCAAAAATTTCCTTTACCTTTTGTTGCACCGCCGGCATTCTGGTCATTCCACCAACCAGAATAACCTCTCCAATTTTGTCAGCCGAAAGACCGGCGTCTTTCATAGCCGTCTTGCAAGGCCCAACCAGCCGCTGAATCAACTCAGCGCACAGCGACTCAAATTTGGCTCGTGAAATCTTAATGTTTAAATGCTTAGGCCCCGAAGCATCCGCTGTAATAAATGGCAAATTGACATCAGTTTCCAGAGAAGTTGAAAGCTCGTGCTTGGCCTTCTCAGCCGCCTCCTTGAGCCGCTGCAAAGCCATGGTGTCATTTCGAAGATCAATACCCTGATCCTTCTTAAACTCATTTGCCAGGAAATCGACCAACACGAGATCGAAATCTTCACCTCCAAGAAACGTATCGCCGTTGGTGGCCTTTACCTCAAATACTCCATCACCAAGTTCGAGAATTGAAATATCAAAAGTTCCACCGCCAAGGTCAAAAACAGCTATGGTTTTCTCATGTTTCTTATCGAGTCCGTAGGCAAGGGCCGCCGCAGTTGGTTCGTTAATAATACGAAGCACATTCAAGCCGGCTATCTTACCGGCATCTTTGGTAGCTTGACGCTGGGCATCATCAAAATATGCAGGGACCGTAATAACGGCATCGGTTACCTTTTCGCCTAAATAGTCTTCCGCCGTCTGCTTCATCTTGGTCAGAACCATGGCAGAAACCTCCTGGGCGCTTTTCGCATCGCCTTTCAATTTTACCCAGGCATCACTGTTATCAGCCTTAACGATCTCATATGGCAGAACTTTACGAGCCTTCTCCACCTCTGCAGAACCAAATTTACGGCCGATGAGACGTTTAACAGCAAAGATCGTATTCTTGGGGTTAGTAACCGCTTGACGCTTGGCGACTTGCCCAACGAGCCGTTCGCCGGCGTCGTTCATAGCAACAACTGAGGGAGTAGTACGACTACCCTCGCTATTTGGGATAACTACAGGCGAGCCACCTTCCATGACTGCCACACATGAATTTGTTGTTCCCAAATCTATCCCGATAATCTTTGACATTGTTAAAACTCCCGATGACGCCCGTGAGGGGCAAGTACTTTAGCTTATTAGGTAAACATCATAACTTTTTGATTCAAGCCATAGCCCCAAAAAAACTTCTATGCTTGGAAAAGAGCAGCGCCACATACGAAAAACATTAATTATTTCGACATATTATATCAGCTATCGCCATTCTCTTCCGCAATGGCTTCATTGGCAGTCGGGGCAGCGTCAGCAACCACCACTTCTCCCGGTCTCAGCATTCTATCCTTGTAAAAGTACGCTTTCTTGAGCTCACTAATAACCGTCCCTGGCTCAACGTCAGTGGTAGGAACCTTGCTAATGGCAGAAAAATGCTGTGGATCAAATAGCTTACCTAATGCCGACTCAGGACGCACTTCCCACTTGCCTAAAATATTGAGAAAGAGCTTATGAATGAGCACGAGCCCTTGCCGTAACTTTTCAGCGGATTCTGGACTAAAAGCCGGCGGCTCGGAAGGCAATTCGGGAGCGCCACTGTACTGGAGGGCAAACTCCAAATTATCGACCACCTCTAACAAATCAACGAAAACCTTTTCGCCTTGGTATTTGAGCAAATCACTTCGTTCCTTCAAAGTTCGCTTCTTATAATTTTCTAAATCGGCCAAAGCGCGAAGGTATTTGTCATTAGTCTCCTTCAACTCGGAACGCAAACGCTCCGTATCATCACCGGACCCTGTTTGGGCTGCGTATGTACCCCTATCCTCAGGGATTTCGTCGGAACCATCCAGGGAGGAGAAATCAGCGTCTCTGTCAATTGAATCAACCTCACTTTGGCGAAGCTTCTCTGAATCAGCGGTATCGTTTTCCATATCAAGGTACTTCTTAACAGAAATTGCCTACGGTTCCTAATTTTTGCTTTCTAATTTTTGCAGGGTATAGCTATAACCACAGCTACTTGAAAATGACAATGGAACAACCTGTATCGTGGCAGAAAGAAGGCGTCGTTATTGGGGTTCTCCCGTACTCTGATAATGACCTCATCTTAAGAGTAATTGCCAAAGACGAGGGCAAGGTCTCCCTGTACGCCCGACGGGCCAGAAACAGCAAGAAGCGTTTTGGAGCCCCGTTTGACCTGTTCGACCGGGGAAATTTTGGATATCGAGAGTCTCGGGGGTCGCTACTGGAACTGACCCATTTTTCTCCCTCTCGATCGTTTAAAAATCTACGTCAGGATCTTACAAAGCTGGCCGTGGCGAGTGCCATTTGCGAAGCTTTCGATCTCCTTACCATTGAGCAAGACCCTAACCCGTCTGCCTTTGTCGTTCTGGAACCTGCTCTGTCAGCGGTAGAGGACGCTCCCGATACCCGCGCAGCGCTACGTCAATGCTGCTCCACACTTTCTGAACTACTTGTTGACTCCGGCTATGCCGAACCTGGTGAGTTTAGCCGCCCTTCCGCTCATGGCCTCATACGCATTTTTCATCGCATCGAGGTGTCTGCAGAACGACAGCTTAAAACCAAGGTTTTGCTTGGGGAGGTCCTTGACTCACTGCGGAGCGTCGCCGGAAACGGCTGGGCTGCTTGATTTTTTTCTCACAACTCGCTGAGGCTAGCCCGGACTTCTCACCAGCCGAAGTCCGGGCTATGTGTTATTGCTCAAGGGGAATCTTCTTAACGAGTTCTCATCCCAATCTACCCTAACCGCATTCATCCCTGGCACATTATTCCCATGAGAGAGCGAATGTCATTATTTCCAATTATCTGCCCAAAGCTGCTTTAGAAATTCCCTTACGGGCAGGATGGTGATGCCATCCTCTGTCTCACTGGGGTGCATCCCCTCACCCGGGTAAACGAGTGTGAGGTGTTTTAGATGCT
Source organism: uncultured Bdellovibrionales bacterium (assembly GCA_964584675.1). Lineage (GTDB taxonomy): Bacteria > Bdellovibrionota_C > UBA2361 > UBA2361 > JBGSMV01 > CAZPBV01. The sequence continues at coordinate 1,197 of CAZPBV010000108.1, read as the reverse complement.
GATTATCAGCGCGCAATTCACGAAGGCCTTTCAAGTGATCATTATGAATCCGTTTTGAGCTTTTGAACTCAAAGGCATACTCCATATCGTTTATGATTAAATCTACTTCACTGCCACCAGAGAGCCTCCAGTAACTAAAATCCCACCGTTTGCGACGGTAACTATTGTAGGCGCGTAATTCATGCATGAGCCAATTCTCGAACGCTTTTCCAAACGCATCAGACCCAAATTCAAGACGACGTCGTTTCGCTAGATAGTTAACCACTCCTACATTTGCAAAATAAAACTTTGGAGAGTGAATGACCCTCCTTTTTTGACGAGCGACATAGGCGGGAAGAAAGGAGCCCAGCAACGTATCTTCAAGGATAGAGTAATAATTTCTTACCGTCGCGCTCGTAGCGGCGCACTCAGATCCAATTTTAGTATAATCAGTAACTTCAGAATCACCAATTGCTGCGGCACGTAAAAAATCAACAAACCGGGGTAGATTTCGAACGAGGGCTTCAGCAGCAATCTCCTCCTTTAGATAATCACTCACGTACGCTTCGATATCACTTTCAGGATCTTCGCTCAGGTAATGGGAAGGAAGGTTTCCAAAGTTTACGAGACGATCTATGTCGTAGTTCTCTCCTATTTCTGCGCTTACTAAGCCGTGCAGCTCATAGCGACGAGCTCTTCCGCCGAGCAGATTAGCTCCTTCTCGCTTCAATTTGCGAGCGCTCGAGCCGCATAAGACAAATGTGATGCGACGATTCTCGATCAGCCAATGAACTTCATCCAACAGCGACGGGACTTTTTGCACTTCATCAATGATAAGAAAATGTGTTTGGGTTCCCTTGAGTACTCCCCGCAGCGCACCTGGATTCTCAGTGAAGCGAATAAATTCTTCGCTCTTAAGTAAATCGATGTGCAGAGACTCGGGATAGCTTTCCCGTAGCAGTGAACTCTTACCTGTTTGGCGCGGCCCCCACAGAAAAAAACTTTTTGAAGGAAGTTGGGGAAGATTAAGAATACGCGCGAATTTCATTTGTAAATTACATGCGATTTTAAAATACAACTTAAACTAACGGATTTGTCATTTAATTTCAAGGGGGCTTCCATCCCATCTAATGAGGGTTGGGAACTGACCAATTTTTGTCCCTCTAGGGAAATCCGTCAAAACTTCGCTTAACGCTCAGTTTTTCAGGATTTCCTTGA
>CAZPBV010000107.1:0-10187 GCA_964584675.1 uncultured Bdellovibrionales bacterium | reverse complement strand
AAAAGGCCCGCTCTTGCAGATAATGTTTACTCGCTGCTGGAGCGCTTCGAAAAACTTTACCCTCTCGGGATTCAAGTTGGGATTGAGAGTGCCGACAAAAACCGCTCCGTATCGCTTCTCCTTTGCCGGTTCAAAATAATCCGAAGCCCATAGCGGCATCCATTCTACCGGAGCCCCCACGCTTTCAAATTCATGCAGGTAGTCGCGCTGCGCCACGACGGTATAGTCAAAGAGCTGGGCCAAGTACTTATGCCAGCTACTATGGTGGTGGGCATCTACGGAGTAAAAAAGGGTTGGGATAGCAGTCTCTTCCAAACCGGTCACAAGAAGAGGAGCACTGTCGTCAAAGAAAACAATTCGGTCCGGAACAAACCCGGAAGGAAGTTCCTTAATGACACGATCTATGTGCATCAAGGCGAGACTCTGGCGTACATCCATGTCATGGGCATGACCAAAGGTGAGAACCTCATGCCCGGCCGCTCGAAATTCATCCACGAACCAACGCTGATTACAGAGAAGAATTTTCATGACACCCTTTCTGTCTCCTGACAGACCCTCAGAATCTGCCTCGCTGTCTTGTTCCAATCGAATTGCCCCCTATGCCGAAGAGCCTCATCAGAAAACGCTTTCAAAGCGGCGGGCTCCGCGAGCAATTCGCTTAGCGCCTGCGTGAGAGCGTCACGGGAAATATCTTTAAGCAGGAGGCCGTTGTGTCCGTTGCGGACGATATCGCGAGGCCCGCCGACATCAAACGCCACCACCGGGCACCCCGTAGCCAGTGCCTCTGCCAACGTAAGACCGAAAGTCTCAAACCAAATGCTCGGAAACACAAGTACCCCGGCCTCCTGAAAGGCGCGCGCCAGGATCGCCCCGCCCACGCCGCCATGAAATGCCAAACCCGGAAGCTGTTGCATGAGAGCTTGCGTATCCAAAAACTCCTCACGTCCCCAAAGAGCGGCTGACCCATAGACATCAAGAATCAAATCAGGAAAGCGCGACTTCAAGTCTGCATAACTCTGAAGCAACAAATGCACGCCCTTGTCTTGAACAAGGGCTCCGGCAAAGACAATCCTTTTCCAATTCCGTCGAGACACGTCTCCCGGAGTGAAAAGTTCGAGATCCACGCCGTTGTGGATAACCTGCAGTTTGTCACGCGGTGCTCCGGCCTTGAGTAGTTCCTCCGCATGCGCCAGCGAGACACAGGCTATTCTTTCCGCATAGTGTGCTGCAACACCGAGTCGCAACCCAACGTCACTGCCATGCCTTTCGTGAATAATGAGCACCCGGCTGAGGCAATGTTGATCCGCTTCCGCCAACACAAGAGGAAGGGCGCGCCCTCCGGAGAGTAGGTAATATCGCCCACGGGCAGAGACCTGTTCCAAAGCGCCGCGACAATTGTAGTGAGAGCCAAGATCAATCACTTCAAAATCGGTGGTGCGCGGAGCCCCATCCGTTAGCATACAACCCAAAACCACTTGTACCCCGTGCCGAGTCAGAGCGCGCGCAAGCGCCAAGGTGGCCGCTTCAGCCCCGCCATTAACCCCGCCAAGGTGAATCGGGTGGTCCTTGTGAATAATCAAAACTGGTGGATGCGTCATTTTAAAATCTAAAGCACTATAAGGCTTAGATATTTCGATGCACCTCCGGATAAGGGAGATTTTGTTTGATAGCGCCTAATCCTGGCTGATTGTTTTATTATGTCTCTTCCTAAGATATCAGTTGTCACAGTCTCATTTAATCAGGGGCAGTTCATCAAACAAAACATTGATTCAGTCCTGGCGCAAAACTACCCCAATTTTGAGCATTTGATTATTGACGGGGGCTCCACCGACCAGACTCTCGATATTGTCCAATCCTATCCCCATCTGTCGTGCGTCTCCGAGCCCGATCGCGGCCAAAGCCATGCTCTCAATAAGGGCTTCGCCAAAGCTACCGGAGAAATTATTGCCTGGCTTAACACCGATGATTGGTACGCTCCCGGTGTATTTCACGAAGTTGCCCGAGCCCTTTCTGACAGGCGAGTGGCCCTCGGGGCTGCCGAAGAGGTAGACCGCTTCGGCGCCAAGCGTCAAACAGTGGAAAATGTCGGGCGCTCTTTTTGGGATATTTTTAAATACTGGGTCCCCTACGCATGGCTGGCGCAACCATCTGTATTTTTTCGTCGCGATTTGCTCGAAGAAGTCAAATTAGGCCCTCATACCTACGTGGACGAAAGTCTCTACTTTGTCATGGACATTGACTTATGGATGCGCATGGCGATGCGCGAAACATTTGATCGGCACATTGAACGCACTTGTTCTTATTATCGAATATACGACGAAAATAAGACAGGGAAACATCCGCTCGCAGCCCAACGTGAACTGGGGCGACTATTTCGTCGTTACGACAGCATTCTGTGCCGCCCCGAACGCCCCATATCTTTTATTGTTCCAGCCATGGGTCGGGATAGTCAGCTTGAGGGGACCGTCCACTCCCTCATTCAACAGACTTTGCCCAATTTAGAGATAGTGCTTGTGGACTGCGCCGGCACCCGAGAGTCGTCCAAGGAATTGCGCGAATTTTCTTTTGACATGAATACACAACATCAGGTTGTCTCAGCTCGTTACACCCAAGGAACCGCCCCCGATCTATTAGCCAATCTCAATCAGGGAGTTTCCCAAGCAGCAGGATCGCTGATTGCTCTCATTTCACCGGGTGACGAAATTGCCGACGATTTTTGCTTCCATGCCTCAAACCTCTTTCTCTATGATTGGCTGGGTGTGGCGCTTGTTCTGTCTGCATGTCCTGAATTAAAATCTACACTTCTTACTCCAGGCGGTTCATTCAATCCTAACGGGGCATTTTCTTTGCCGGCGCGTTTTCCGCGCCTCGTCGCAAGAAAATGTGCATGGTTAGAGATTGGAGGATTTCGTCATACCCATGTTCCTGCGCTGGCTCTAAGAGAATTTTTGCTGCGCGTTTCCGACCGATCCTGGATGATTAGTGCGGCAAATAATCTTGCAATCCGGGAAAAGGCCGAAGATTTTTCAACTGAGAATGCCTATGCTTCTCAACACCATGACACCATCACGGCATACTTGCTGGCGGAACTGGCACGAGAACGTTCTGAAAGCCCCTTTAGCCGAATCAAAGAACAGACTGGGATTGGGTTAGACCTCCCCCAAAACATCATCGAGAAAGCTCAGCAGCTTCTTTCTATGCGTCCCCCCGACTGGCTTGATCCCGCATTAAATACGCGGCAATTTTTTCCCGGAGCGCATTCCTAACCATTCGAAACGCGTCGAGCCGCTCCTTGTCTGACGCACCACAAACGGTTGGATCCTCCATTGGCCAATGTAACCGTTCCCCTGCCTGCACAAAGGCTGGACAAGCCTGGCATGCGTTGTCACACACAGTCACCAAAACATCGAAACGCTGGCCGCGAAAATCTTCTACCGGCTTGCTCTTCTGATCCCCCACATCGATACCTATTTCTCTCATCACTTGTATTACCAGCGGATGTAAATAGCCTGCCCCAAAAACCCCGGCCGAGTTTACTTCCCATTCATTGGCAGATAACTCTCGCCAGAGTCCCTCCGCTAGTTGAGAACGTATAGAATTGGCACTGCAAAGAATCAAAACCCGTTTGCGATTAGACATATAGCCAGACTATGATGGAAGGGAGTTTCAGATTTTGCCCAAGTATTGTACAAATACTATCCTATGAAAATACTCTCAGGTCCTCGGCTTTTTCTTGCGATGTTTTGCCTACTATCTTTGACAAAGTGTGCCGGCCTTAACGATCCCTACTATGGCGGCTCCCCTCCTCCAAGCAGGTATGATCCATACTATAGCGGATATGAGTATGATCGAGAACGTCATCGCCTTGAACATGAGCGAGAACGCCTGGAGGACGAGCGGGAGCGTCTGGAGGAAGAGCGACGACGCAAAGAACGGCCGATTTTTTCACCACCTCCGCTTCAGCGTGAGCCCCGTCCCTCACAACCGCCTCCGGAAAGATGTCCTGCGGGCTTCTCTCCTAGTGAGCAAAAATGCTCGCCTCAAGAAAGAAAGCGCGGCTGTAAGGATATTAGACTACCGGGCGGCCTTGGGTGCGTGAGTCGCTGAGAGAACTATCGCCACGCATGGTGAGGCATTCTCAAGTCTGAAGTAATTTACGTCAGGAGGCATGAATGCCGTCTCTTTTTGAATCTTTGTGTGTCGGCGACCTTGAGTTGCCCAATCGCATGGTCATGGCGCCGCTCACCCGCATGCGCAGCACACAGCCTGGGAATATCCCTAATGAAATTAATGCTCTTTACTATTCTCAACGTGCTTCTGCGGGGCTTATCATCTCCGAGGCGACTCAAGTGTGTCAGCAAGGCCAAGGCTATCCCGGCACTCCCGGGATACACTCGCCTGAGCAAGTGGCCGGGTGGCGGTTGGTAACCCATACCGTGCACAAAGCCGGTGGCCGGATCTTTCTGCAACTCTGGCACGTGGGCCGCATCTCACACAGTTCCCACCAAGCGGGAAACGCTCTCCCGGTGGCGCCCTCGGCGATAAAACCTTCTGGGGCTGCCTTCACTGCTGATTGGAAGCAGACCGCCTTTGAAACACCGCGCGCCTTGGAACTCGCAGAGATCCCGGAAATTATATCCCACTTCTCACAGGGCGCACAGAATGCCCGGGACGCCGGCTTCGACGGCGTCGAAGTGCATAGCGCCAACGGCTACCTACTCGACCAATTCCTGCAAGATGGCACCAATAAGAGAGCAGATTGTTACGGCGGCTCGGTACAAAACCGGGCAAAACTTTTGCTAGAAGTGGTTGACGCTGCAACCGCCGTATGGGGAAGTCAGCGAGTAGGTGTTCGCCTGTCGCCTTATGGCACCTTTAACGATATGAGCGATAGCAACACAGAGTCGCTGTTTTCCTATGTTATTACGCAACTCGGCCTCCGAAAGATTGCCTACATTCATCTCATTGAACCTCGTGCTAGCGATTCAGGCTCCAAGGATTCCCTCAACTCAGCAGCACCTGACGCTGCAAAAATATTTCGAGGGTTATTTTCGGGAGTGCTCATTTCGGCTGGAGGCTACACACCAGAAACAGCTGTGCGCGCCGTCGAAGACCTCACAGCTGATGCTATTGCATTTGGCCGCTGGTTCATTTCCAATCCTGACTTGCCGGAACGAATAAGAAAGGGCGCACCTCTTAACCCGTATGACCGAAGCACATTCTACGGAGGGGGCGAGAAAGGATATACAGATTACCCTTCCCTGACTATTCCGGCTTAGCATCGATCGTCGACATGATAGATATCTTTTGGGGAGCCTTTATTCCTTTTTTGGCCGTGAGACTACTTGTCTCCCGGTTCCGCCTTCTCATCCTAAGCTTACTTCCAATGGGAGTAACAGGAGCCATATACATTTTTCTCTATCGGTTGGTCTTAGTCGATCTTCGTGACTGGGTTGCTTCGCTAGCCAGCCCCATCAAAACTTGGCTTGCGAATGTGCATTTTCTTTCTTTAGGCATTCCAATTATATCCTGGTCATTGGATGTCATGTTAATGCTGTTATTCTTGCTTTTTATGGCGCTGAGCTTCGCGTGGATATCCAATCTTGCCGCCTTGCCATTCAATGATTTTCTGTCAGAAGCTGCGGAACAATTCGTATCTCCCCCGCTCAGTTCGGTTCATCCGGGCGGATGGAAGAAATGGTTAGCATCTGTGGCGATAGACGCAAAGAAAAGCGTCTTTGCAATCATAATAATGCTGGCATGCCTCGTGCTCAGTCTAGTTCCGGTTATTAATATCGCGGCGGTCGGGGTGGGTTGGTTTATGCTGGCATTTCAGTATGTCAGCTACCCCCAGACAAGACGCCACATTGGATTGTGGATGGGCCTGCGACAACTAGCCTTGCGCGCGCCCGCCGCCGTTGGATTTGGGGCGATGTGTAGTCTCATGTTGAGTATCCCCATAGTCGCCATATGTATTCCTCCGCTAGCAGTTATCGGAGGAACGATGCTATTTGCACGCTTACCTCATTGCGATCCACCGCCACTACAAGACTGGCGCCAAAAGCTTGGCAAGCTGAACCCATAGGTGGAACAAAAACCCGCGCTCTTCCATTTCTTGAATAGACAAGATGTGAGAACGCTCAAAGTCAGCGCCAAACATTTCTTCTACCTGTCGAGCGACGCCGGGGTCATGGACTACCAAACTGACCTCAAAATTGAGGTGCATAGAGCGATTATCAAGGTTCTTTGTGCCGACGCAGGCAATTTGATCATCCACCAACATCACTTTCTGATGCAGAAATCCTTCCTGGTATTGATAAATCTTTACCCCGCTCTCGATGACCGGCTTAAAGAAAGCATGCGATGCAAAATACACCAGCAAATTATCGGGCCTTTGAGGCACAAGAATTCGCACATCAACCCCGCTCGTGGCGGCCAACTGAAGCGCACTGATTATAGAGTCGCCCGGCACAAAATACGGGCTGGCAATCCAAACACGCTTCTTGCCTGCCTGAATCATCGCCAATAAGAAAAGCTCGGCTGTCTCTAAAGTATCAGCGGGGCTCGTTGGCAGAACAATTGCGCAACTATCACCCGCCGGCGAAACTCGAGGAGCCCATTGCAAGCCAAGCGGTTGCCCTGCCGCCCAATACCAATCCATTCCAAACGCCACCTGCAACCCTTGAACTGCCGGCCCGGCCAATCGGACATGAGTATCCCGCCACGCCCCCAGCTGCGGACTAAGGCCCAAATATTCGTCCCCGACGTTATGCCCGCCGACAAAGCCCTCTACCCCATCAACAATGACTATCTTGCGATGATTCCGAAAGTTAAGTTGAAATCGATTGGCGCGCCCCTTGCGAGTATGGAAGGGGCGGATTGCTACGCCTGCCTGTTCAAGTTCCTGGACATACGCACGAGACAGTTCCAAGGAGCCAATTTCGTCATAGAGAACGAAAATCCTAACACCTTCGCGTGCACGCCGAATGAGCCGTTGTTGCAATTCGCGGCCAATGCGATCGTCACGCAGGATATAGAACTGCACGAGGATATAGAACTGCGCTCGGTCAATGCCGGCGAAAATGGCAGAAAAGGTGGCCTGCCCATTAATGAGGAGCTCAATTTCGTTCCCACGAGTAAAGGGCATGGGCGCTAGAGCCTCCAGTGCGCGTTGCAACTCCTGATAGGCTGAAGATATGGGTTGTTTATACTGCCAGATCGGCTCCAGTGCAGCGCGAATGTGCGCCAAACGTTCCGGATCATAGCTGCGCATGGCCTCGATGTAGCCGTTGAATTTATTTCGGCCGAATATCCAAAAGAGCGGGACTACCAAATAAGGAAAGGTTACTAGAGAAATCGCCCAGGCAATGGCACCCTGAGATGTTCGAGCTCTTAAGATGGCTTGAATAGCATGTAATGCTCCCAGGGTGTGGAGAACGGGGACTAAAAGAAAAAAGGGACTATGAATAACGGCCCAAAACCATTCAACAATCACCCCTAAATGGTGCACGAAATCGCTACTAAGTTCCACCCCACGCTCGCATGCAATTGGTCAACGCGTTCTTTTCAATTAACGTTCTAGGAAACTAAGTCTGTAAGAGTGACTTCGTCGTACGCCCAACTTCAACAGCGCTAAACTAAAATCAGCGGAGTTCTGCGAAGCTGGCCCGCTTATTCACAAGCTGTGAATAACTCACTTCCCTCTTTTGTTGTTCCATAAAAAAATAATTTTCTTCTTTCTTCCTTTATATAACTTTTTGATTGATTTTCGAATTCAAGAGGCGTATCTCGACACTTGGGTAGAGGAAAGTGGTCAACTGAGTTGACACACCAAGTAAGGAAGTTCTTTTTTTGCTTTTTTGGGCGAAAGTTCATTAACGGCGGAAAGAAACGGTGAAACTCCGGTGGCATTTGCCGACGTGACTGCTAAGTTTGACGAGTTTACTCGTTGAGTACGTGGATCCGAACGGCATTGATACTTTACCGTGGGGTGTTTAAGGCAGATGGCTATTTCGGGCGACTGACCCTATGAGGCAAGCGGCTTATGGGCAACCGAACAGCAGCTTACTGCTTCATATAAGTTTTGCCGGGGAGAGATCCTGGGTGAAGCGAGGTAGTAAATAAAGCTCTTCGTTTAGGCGGAGAGAAAAAACTGGCAGGTGTATGCTCTTTTTGAGAAATGCTTGCTGGAAAGGAATTTGGAGGCAGTTCTTGAGGACTGGGAGCTGCTACGGTACCTGCGTGAAAGCGTAGTTTGCCGGTGTAAGCGGTCCAATTCTGTGGCTTTTGTCATAGATAACATGAGGATGGCCCTCTTAATTTGGAATTCCCTCAAGGGAGTTCTAATTGAGGTAAGAGTCATTCTCAAACAAAAAGAGAAAAGCTCAATTATGCTTTTATTAATATAAGAGCGAAGTGGTCTTTTCACAGAAGCATCCAACTTTCGAGAGCTGCCTTATAGGGGTCCTCAATCTGAAAGGTCAACTTATTTGAAATATTTATTTCGGTGGGTTGAGTTTTCGAAAGGGGAAAGTCAGGTCTTTCGCAGGAATTGGCTTTTCACTATGTGCGCGACGATGCCAAAAGCTCGTCGCGTTTTTTTTGGTCTCTTTTAAGACATAGGGAAGCGAAAATAGAGACGAAAAATAGGGAAGGAGCGGCATAGGTCTTATGAGCCATCACGCTCAGCTCTAAGTCATCGCAGGAATAGCCTCTCCTTCCCCCTAGTCCAAACATCCCAATATGGGCAACCGAATTAAAACTCCCCGCCGTATGGGGTATTGTTTCAACTCCGACCAGTACAACAACTATGTGCGCGAAACCTCTAGGTTAAGGATAACGGGGGCTCTCGCCTTACAGCAATACCAAATTATTATGCACCCCAGATCCCCTCAGACATGCTCAATGTCCTTGAGTATAGATGAAGGGCAGATTTCGCCCGGTTCAGCGACTATGCCCGCCGCCAATCAAAAGTATGTATTTTGACGGATAGAGAGAATACTACCAGCGCCAGGAAGTCAGCTCAGGTTCGCCAAAATAGGCCGCAACCATATTGAGCATTCGCACAAAGTTTTCAGAGAAGCGCTTCCAAAAGGTAGGGGCAAGCTTTGGTGACTCCGCTTCCTCTTCCAACACATGATAAACTTTAAATAAAAAGTGTGAGCCGCCCAGGACAAGAGCTTTGAGATCATTGCTTGGCGAATTGGAATTGGGGCCATCATGATGAAGATAGTATGAAAGTTCGAATGTCCTTAAAACTCGTTCCGCCCCTACCAACCCTTCCACCTCTTTCTTAACCCTGGCTTCATAGTTGGACAGGTAGTGTTCCACTCCAGATTTCGAATTGAGCCATGGATTCATACAATCCTCGGTAGATAGTGCAAATGATTCTCCAGTTCTTTGCACAAATTGGAATAGCCCGCACGCCGATGTGGTAGAAGCGCGCGCCATGGGATTGAACCCAGACTCTATTTCTGCCGTCGCCAATAGAACCGCCTGATCGATAATAGACAAATTAGAGTGCCGCGCCTGAAAGAGAACGGCCCGGATAGACTCGCGCTGAATCCAGGAGGGGGCTCCGACCCGTAAAAATTCCCTTGTGCCGTCACGATTAGCAGCCGCTCCATCAAAATCCCTTGTATAGGCGCTTGCCTGAATAACCTTATCAATTGTTTGATCGGAAATTTGACTCAACACAATCTGATTGTGAATTTGGGATCCTGTCATGACCAGGACTCCTAGAACAATCAACAGTATGCCATTAAGAACAGCATGCACCGGATGATTGAGGAGGTAGCGAAAAATGGTGCGAATGGTCACCCAGGTAATAGTACAGGCCCCGACCACACTCAGCCGCCCAAGCTTCCATAACCGTATGAAAGCCGGAGGTACTCTGCTGACACGATCTAATGCCTTGTCCGGCGAAGTTTCCGGCAAGACCGTTTGGGATTCCCCTGCCTCACGGCTGATAGGCCAAGCCGGCCGCAGGGCAACCACCACATTGCCACCGTCCTTTATAAGTCTTGGAATCTCCGCTAACCGCATAACAACTCTCTCTCCCTAGATAATCGACTCATTGGCAGCGGTTGCGTCGAAAAAGGCCATAGAGAACTGAAATCACTAATAAAACATCTCTTACATTGAGGTCTCGGAGAATCGTCTTGTCCGAGTACAGTACTGTAGATACC
>CAZPBV010000106.1:8882-10315 GCA_964584675.1 uncultured Bdellovibrionales bacterium | reverse complement strand
GCTCCTTGATCGTTCCATGGCCGCTTGTCTCCAAAGAATGGACCCGGAAGCGCCGTCAATGATTGCCGTTGGCCAGATATTGGGGAATTTCTCAGATAACTAGCTAAACTGCCTATCAAAAATTGGATTCCTGAAGCAATTCTCCTTCAATCTAGGACTATTTGTTAGGGAGTATGCAGAGCGTACTACGCCGGTAGCGGTCTATACGCATGGTGACGTGAACGAGGGGTGCGCATGAAGTTTCTGGAACAGTTTCAATTATATCGAAAATGGTGGAGGACGTGGAAAACGTTTCCAGTGTTGCCATGGCTACAGGCGGCCCAAGCCTTTAAGAAGGGAGATTTTGAGAAGGCCCAGAAGTTTTATGAGGTAGGTCTTGAAAAAACATCAGGGCATCCCGCCGAGCTATGCGCTCGGCTCGACTATGCCTTCTGTCTTTTTAAAAATGGAGACTTTTCGCGAGCTGAGGAGCAATTACAATTCGCTGTATCACATGCGCCAAACTCACGCGAGGCGCAGCTTCGCTTGGCGCATTTCCAAATTTGGTGCGGCTATCCGCTGGAAGCGGTTTGGACGCTGCGTCGCGCGCTTCGGGTAATTCGTCCGGACAAGGAAATCGTTGCTACGCTGCTCTTGGCTTCGCTGGAAGGTAATGTGCCGGCGTATGTGTTGCAGGAGGCCGAAGAGTTGTCGGACAAAATTTCTCTTGAAACTGACGATATGAGTTTTTCCGCTCACAAATTGCGTGCAGCGCGAGCTCGCCTGAGAATGCTGCGCGGGGAATACCGGCCCGGCCGTGGTGAACTCGCGGCGCTGGTTTGCCAGTCGCGGACGTCTGTAGAAGCAATTCTGCTATTTGCCGAGGTGCTTATTGCCGAGGATAAGATTGCATTTGCGCGGCAGCAGTTGCGGCGAGCGTTACTGCTTGTTCCGACCCATCCCCGGGTTTTATCGCTCCTTGCCGAGTCTTATTTACGGCCCGGCCCATTCTTTAATCCGGATTACGCTATTCAACTGGCAACGACAGCGTGCCAGCATACGGGTTGGATGAGCGCACGGGAGATGCACATCCTCGCACAGTCTTTCTTTGCTTATGGTGACAAGATGGCTGCCCTCCTTATGGCGAGCAAGGCCAAACAAGCCGGCAGTAAGCTGCTTGGGGCATATCCTAATGTTAAATCCCTCGATAGACTTATAGAAGATCTTTCCTCTGGCACCCTCGCGTGATAGAACGACAACTCTCAATTTAGCGACCGGTATAGGGTTATCTCTCTTGTGTGCGAGGAGCTTCGGACATTTTGAATGTCCTAGGGTATGAAGCTATGAAAGATCTGTATGCGGTTCTTGCTGCCCGGGTGTCTCAAGATCCCCGTTGGCGAGATATTTCTGTGCGTATTCGTATCCTGATTCAGGGGGCGAGCTCTGATGGCGGC
>CAZPBV010000106.1:0-8872 GCA_964584675.1 uncultured Bdellovibrionales bacterium | reverse complement strand
CACAGAGGAGCCGCGCCTGAGTGAGTCAAGTGGTCCTGTTACGAGCACTCTCCGGGTGGATTCAAAGACGCTTGAGGATATGGCCAGCGGAAGCCTGAACCCCCAACGAGCCTATGTGGAGGGTCGAATAACGGTGGAAGGCGACCCGGGAGAGATTTTGAAGCTGTGGCGCCTTTTCCCCGTTTCTACCTAGCCAGAACCTTGCGTCGGGTAGATCCCCGAAATTATAGTGGAACACCTCGTCCAGTCGGTGGACTGGGAAGGGGGTCTAATTTGTGGTAAGCTGCCGTTATGAGCCTGGAAGAGCTTTATCAAGAGGTTATTCTCGATCATTTTAAGAACCCTCGATGCCAGGGTTGCGTGAAGGATCCCCACGCCACTTTTTCAATGAATAACCCTCTTTGTGGCGATAAAATACAGGTCTCAGTCGTTATACATGACAAGAACATCGCTGATTTGGCGTTTTCAGGCGAGGGGTGCTCTATTAGTCAGGCTTCGGCCTCAATGATGGCAAGCCTGATCAAGGGAAAGTCTATTAGTGATGTGAAGCGTTTATCGGTGGCATTTAAACAAATTATGCGGGGCGAGTTGTCCCCCGACCAGGTCCCGGAACTTGGTGATGCCGTCTCCTTGACTGGTGTAAGAAAGTTTGCCGCTCGTATCAAGTGCGCTCTCCTGGCATGGGAAGCCCTCGACCGTTGTGTTGATAAGGCCTGTGATACATGCCGAATCTGTCAGGCTTGAGTTGTTTCTGCGGCGGCCGAACGGGATTTCTTATCGAGCTAGAGTTCCTGCCCAAATAGAGCGCTCCCGAAAAGGATGGCGTCATGTCCGAAGTGCCCGCCAGCATGCGTCCGCTAACTCGTCAGCGATAGTACTTGGGGGGGCCCCATTGAGCCCATCGAGCCAATCGCGCACATAAGCCAGGGGGATGCCAAAGAGAATACTCCACATGACATTTGCCTTCAGCGGGCGAATCTTTCCCTCGCGCACCCCTTTTTTTATGGCTCGCGTCAGAGTCCGGCCGAGCTTGTCATAACCAACCATGGTAGGCTGCTTAACAACACTGCTCATAAATTCACTGTGGCGGCACAGCCAGAAATATTTCGAAAGCTGATGGTTAACTTCGGAAAACTTGAGCAGCGATCGCACCATAGATTTCACAAACTCGCCGATGTCATCGATATCGCTGAGAGAGGTCTCTAGGGCGCGGCGGAACTCGGCAATGCCCTCCTCATATAAAGCCGACGCCACCTCCTCCTTGTTGGTAAAGCTGTGGTAAATGGAGCCGACACTGCACTTACTAACGCGACTTAAGTCTGGAACATTGGTGTTAAAGTAACCTTGCTCGACAAAAAGTTTCAGCGCAGCCGCTAAAATGCGCTGACGAGGCGTAAAGCGAGATACCCCATCGGGGCTCAGAACTTCGCCGTTCAATGCCTCTGACAACAATATGGGGCGACCACGCTCCTTCATGCAGAGGAATTACGCTACTCGAATTGTCAGGAAATGCAAGACTAACTCGACTTATACCGATATCAGACCTGCACTAATGGCAACTTTGACCAATTCAGCGTTGGTTTTTACCATCAGTTTCTTTAGGATATTGCTGCGATGAGTGTCCACCGTCCGAGTGCTAATGTGCAGTAATTTGCCAATTTCACGATTGGGCCTCCCGTCTGCTAGGTGCCGTAACACCTCTATTTCGCGTTTGGTGAGGACAGCAAGCGGATTATTTCCTCCTATGCTATCGCCGCCGCTTCCAGCCATAAGTTTGGTTGTGACCGATGGGCTCAGGTACGTGTTGCCGTTCAGAACCGAACTGATAGCGAATTCTAGTTCCTCGATTCCCACATTCTTTGGAATAAATCCGTTGGCTCCTGCTTTAAGAGCTGCGCGAACATTCTTCTCTCCTTCATCGGCGGAAAGAACCAGCACGGGAACTTTGCGCTCGCTGTTCTGCAGTTTGGCGAGAGCATTGAGGCCGTCTAGGTTGGGCATTTGAACGTCCATGATAATCATGTCGGCTGTCTGTGACCGAGCCAAGTCAATTAGCTCTTGCCCGTCAGTCGCTTGAGCGACAATTTGATACTTCCCCTTGCTCTGGAGCATTTCGCATAGAGCTTCGCGAAGCACAACGTGGTCATCTGCAACAATTAGCCTAATCATATATCCCTCTAGCAATGACTTTTGAGTTGGCGCATCAGGGCGCTAACGGCCAGAGACCGTTGCTGTCATGCTGTCGCCAGCCTCCTTTCCTGTTCAACACACCGTAGGGGCTTTTGTGTCAAGAGTAACTACGTCAAATTCGTAACCGAACTTGAGAGGGATCTCACTCCCCCCCCGCTGTGGCGCTACTAGCTTCTATTCCTTCGCTTTTTTTACGCTCAATACAGATATTGCGAAGGTTATCAAGAATATCAGCTAATTCACGAGGCGCCCGCACCCCGCTCATGGTGAGTTCAACACCACTTTGTGCCGCGGAACTAATGAGAACATCACCGTAGTTAAAAATTCTTGCGACGATATCCTGATTAACCACAATCGATCTAATATCTTCGTGTTTTACGGACGGCACCTTTGAGGTCAGGCTCAGTCGCCCTTCGTAGTGGGTAGTTCGACCCAAGGTGATAATGTACAAATCATCGTGATATTTACGCACTATTTCAACTAAAACTAATGCCGGAAGAATCGCAAACCAGCGTACAGATAGTTCCCCGATAAATGGAATCCAAATGTGGCCCTGCCTGTCGCCGGCGAAATATATGAGGGCGTAAAGCACCCCCACGGCCACGGCAAAAACTGCAAAATTAGACAAAACCGATCGTAGCGAGCGGCGAACTTCGAGCAAGCGCTCATTTGAGCCCAATTCAAGAAGTTCTTTAACAGCGGGGTATACCGACATAGTTCCTAGTATAGCATTTTTCTTTTCCTATGCGCGCATGGCTCAGGAACTGCCCCAAACACGGCAAGGGGATTGCACTGTTATTGCGTGAATATGAAACGTCTTATGTCAAATCAATATCTTACGTCAATAAAGCGCCAATCTGCTGACAGAACAGTTGGGGGCCGCTGACGGGATATTGACAGGTTAAAGGTCGAGTATGAGCTATATCGAATTTGGAAAGGTGTTCGTTGATATCGTGCTCGTCGCTTCCATGGTGTACCTGGCGTGGCGTTATACCAGACCGGGCTCATCGCTAGACGACTCACGGGTGAAACAGCTTGCGGAGAGTATGCGAGAGCTTATCCGCGAAGCGGAAGAGTCATCTAGAACTCTCGGCGACCAGCTTTTGCGTCGCCAGCATGCCATGGAGAAGCTGCTCCATGAGATCCAGTCATCTGAGAACAAAGCGCAAAGCTCTATCAAGATAATCGATGCGAAAAAAGCCGAGCTTGAAAAAGAAATTCATAAGGCCGCTCTTATCTTACGCAGTAGTTTGTCAAGCTCATCGGCACGACGCAGTGAGCCGGTCGAGACTGTTTCTGAAAGTGACGAGCCGCTCCCCCGCAATGGATATGTCGCCCCAGTGTCGAGCGCGCCAATAGTACGTCGGTCGCTTGCCCAAGAAGTGGAAAAGGAAGTTTTTGTTGATGGATATGAAGAACCGCTTGAGCAGGTGATGGCCAAAGCTGAGCAGGTGTCAGTCGCTATGGCTGACGCACAACGTCGCGCCCGGCCCGTGCTTTCAAAGCTTGAGGATAACAAAGACCGGCTGCATTCGATGCGTTCGGCCGTGGAAAGGTGGGAGGCGACGCGCGTTGCCTCCGAAGAGCGCGGCGTAGTCGAGGAATCTGCCGGCGATCCGCGGCTTGGAGTGCTTGGTTCGATGCGGCGTCAGGCTACAGCAGTATAGGAGAGTGAAGGTACATGGAGCGGGGAACATACGTTGCAGCATCTGCGGGGCTCTATCAAATGCGCCGCCTTGAGGTGGTCACGAATAATCTTGCTAACAGCAGTACAGCCGGATTCAAACGGCAACTTCTATCCGGAGACGTGCAATCTTTTGAGCAGACTCTCGCTCGTCAACTGGCAGATGGAGACCCGTTTGCGCGGCCGGATCATGAACGCACACCGGGCGTCGTTAACCTAGAGACGGTGACCGACTTTAGTCAGGGGCCGATCAAAGAGACAGGCAATCCGCTTGACGCGGCTCTCCGCGATCCTAAAAGTTTCTTTGTAGTGAATACTCCCGATGGCCCCCAGTATACCCGTGCCGGTAATTTTACCCTCAATGTGGAGGGGGAGCTCGTTACTCAAGACGGTTTTCAAGTGCAGGGAGATGGCGGAGCGATTACCGTGACCGGACAAGGCGCTGCCATTAATCCAGACGGCAGCGTCGTTGCTCAGGGAAGGACGCTTGGTCGTATACAAATGGTGCGGTTTGAGGATCCAAAAGTGCTTGAGCGCGCCGGAAACACTCGGTTTCGATTATCGCCCGGCAAACCGCAGCCGGAGCAAATTGAAGGGGAAGTCATTCCGCAATCATTAGAGATGGCCAATGTTTCTGCTATTGGCAGCATGGTGGAGCTGATTGCCACCAATAGAGCGTTTCAGGCCTACACCAAGTCAGCAGAGACTATCGACCAGCTCAATCAAACTGCAATTAATCAAATTGGACGTCCACGCTAATGAGTAATCGGGAGAAATTTATATGATTCGAGCACTATATACGGCCGCCACCGGAATGCACGCTCAGGAAACAAATATCGATGTGATTGCCAACAATCTAGCGAACGTCAATACCACTGGATTCAAAAAAAGCCGAGCGGATTTCCAGGACCTTATGTACCAGTATTTGGTGGAGCCGGGCGCTACAACTTCGCAGGCGGGTAATCAGAACCCCAGCGGTATTCAAGTCGGCTTAGGAGTCAAGGCGTCGTCGGTACAGAAAGTCTTCACTCAGGGAGATCTAACCTCTACCGGAAATCAACTCGACGTTGCTATCGAGGGGGATGGATTCCTTCAGATTCAGCTTCCCGATGGGAGTGCGGCCTTTTCGCGTTCGGGCGCTTTGCGGTTGGACTCCCAGGGACAACTCGTGACTCCGGAGGGGTATGTGGTTGATCCTGGAATTACTATTGATACGACCGCTGTGGCCGTGAGCATTGGACAGGATGGTACGGTATCGGCTCGCACTCCCGGTCAAACCGCCGAAACACAGGTCGGCACGCTGACAGCCATTCGATTCCCGAATAATGCCGGGTTGAGGGCTATTGGTAAGAATCTGTATCAAGAGACATCTTCTTCCGGCGCGCCGCAGACAGGAACCTTTGGCGAGGAAGGCTTTGGGAGATTGGCGCAAGGGTTTTTGGAAAGCAGCAACGTTAGTGTGGTGGAACAGGTAGTAACCATGATTACCGCCCAGCGCGCATACGAGGCGTCGTCCAAGGCTATTCAAACCTCTGACGACATGTTGAGCCAAGCCATTAATCTTAAACGGTAGGAGCTAAGTCATAACGTATGATGAGGATCTGGAGCGCACTAATTTTGGCGATTGCAAGCATGATACTGGAAACAGCCGTGGCCGAGTCGGGGCCCGGTGAGAATATTGTTGTGCGGGGCAGAACGAGCGCGACGATCACCACGAGTCATATACGTCTCGGGGATATTGCCGACATCGCTATGCCATCGGTGAAGCAGGACGAGGCCGTGATAGGCCTTAAGAAGATTGTCATTACCCAAAGCCCCGCGCCCGGAAAATCGATGAGTATCTCGGGTGAGGAGATTGTGAATCGTCTGCGGGCGGATGGGGTCAACCTTGCTCAAGTGGGCTATGTGTTTCCCTTGGAGGTTAATGTTACTCGCGCTGGGAGAAAGCTTATGGAACATGAAGCATGGAATGCAATCGATCAACTTCTTGATGAGCGTCAACGCGACGTGACAATTAAAGAGATCGTTGTTCCTCCGGATGCCCTGGTCGCTCCGAACGTGAAAGAGGTTAAAGCTATCGATATTCAAACAAGCAAAGCCGGCCACCTGTCGGCGCGAATTGCAGCGACTAGTGACGATGGAGATAGCCGGGAAGTAACTGTTCAAGCACGCGTCGAGGAGTATAAGGAGATACCAATCGCTGCCCGTGGTATTTTACGCGGGCATGTGGTGGAACCCGGAGATGTAGTCATGGCGCGACTCAATGTCGCGGCATTGCCACGGGACATTAGTGATGACAGCTCAAGAATTATTGGATTGCAGACAAATGCCGATATTCCGCCGGGCGAAGTCTTTCGCGCCAAGAGTTTGGAGGTTCCCATGGTGGTGACCAGCGGACAACGCATTACTCTCATGGTGCGATCGGGCGGTCTTGAGGTCACGGCGAGCGGGGAGGCTCTTGAGAGCGGCGCCATGGGGCAAGCTATTAAGGTTAGAAATGTCGACTCGAAGCGTACGGTAGTCGGAACGATTATCGATTCCGGACTCGTGGAGGTGCGGCCGTGAAAAGGAGAGGTTGCAGAGGGTTGTTACTTGGGCTTCTCGCTGTCCCCGGGTGCATTCCGCCCCCTGCCGAGCCAGCCCGTGTTCCTTCAGTGGAGTATGCACGGAAGGCAAAGTGGGATTACGCTAAGACCGACCCGGCCTATCGTAATAAACTCATTCAGGAAGAAGGGTTCTCCTCTCCACGGGTAGCCAATCCGGTGTTTTCCGCGGCTACACCGGAGCGAGCACGATTACAATTTGTTCAGTCCGCCCCGCAACCTGATGGCGGAGTCGAGCCGCAGGGTGGGGGTAGTCAGCAAGCGATAATTGAGCCGGTGCGTGATGAGTCGCTCAAGGTGGTCTCTAACCTTGATGTCCATGGGAAAATTGAGCCCGAGCCTTCGAAGCAGGGCTATACAGTTTACGAAAATACCGCTCCCAACACGCGCGACTATAATGGCCCTTTGAGTCTGGGAGATCCTGGCCTGTCGGCTTCGCTTTGGCGGGAGAGCCGGGGAGCAAGCGCGCTTTTTCGGGATGTGCGCGCGTGGCAGTCTATGGACTTAATTACCATCATTGTCAGTGAGAACTCGGATGCCAAGAAGGAGGCGGATACAAATGTAAAGTCGGAATCAACTATTTCGGCAGCTCTGTCATCGCTCTTGGGGCTTGAATCGACTATTAAGGATCGCAATCCCCAAGTGGATCTCGACAATCTTGTGTCCGCCACCACAAGTTCGGAATTTAAGGGCGAAGGGGATACCTCACGGAAAGGCACGTTAAAGGCAAGAATCTCCGCCATGGTATCTGAAGTTCTTCCCTCGGGTATTCTGCGTATCGAGGGCGAAAAGATAATATCGGTTAACAGCGAGGATGAAGTGTTTGTGATATCTGGATTAGTTCGTCCGGAGGATGTGAATTCTGCTAATGAGGTTGATTCCTCTAAAGTTGCAAATATGCGCATTGACTTCTATGGCAGGGGAGCTGTTGGAGATGCGCAGTCCGGCGGTTGGTTTGGAAGAGCAATGAGGAGACTATGGCCATTCTGATTGCCGGCAAAACAGTTTGCAGAACGGTAGGGGTCGTCCTTCTTGCTGTGCTGCTGGGAGGTGTTTTCGTTCCGGGCGCATGGGCGGCCCGTCTTAAGGATATTGCTGATGTGGAGGGAGTGCGAGGCAATCAACTCATTGGTTATGGACTGGTGGTTGGTCTCAATGGCACCGGCGACGGTAACAGTGTTGAATTTACAACCAAAAGCATTTCCAACATGCTTGAAAAGATGGGAATTAAGGTCAACCCTGAGGATATTAAGGTTAAAAATGTGGCGGCGGTAATGGTGACAGCCACACTTCCCGCTTTTATTCGCCCGGGCTCGCGGTTAGACATTACTCTTTCATCAATCGGTGATGCTAAGAGCTTGCAAGGAGGCACGCTGCTCTTTACTCCTCTCAAAGGAGCAGACGGAAATGTCTATGCGATTGCACAGGGCGAAGTCACCATCGGTGGGTTTTCAGTGGCCGGAGGAGGAGACACCGCCCAAAAGAACCATCCAACAGTCGGGACGATTGCATCGGGGGCGATTGTGGAGCGCGCAATTCCATTTGATCTTTTTCAGTCGCAACGAGTGCGTATAGTGCTTCGTCAACCCGATTTTACCACCATGACACGGGTGGTAGGCGAAATAAACCGCCACTTTCATAGGCCGATAGCGGTTGCTATCGATGCTGCTTCGGTGGAGGTGCCGTTGGTCGCAGAGTTGACGAGAGATCCAATCGGCGCCGTGGCGCAGTTAGAGCGGCTAGAAGTGGAGCCGGATATCGGTGCGCGGGTCGTGGTTAATGAGCGCAGTGGTACTATTGTTATGGGGGAAAATGTTCGGATTGGAAAAGTTGCTCTCGCACATGGCAATTTGAACATTAGTATTCGATCGGAAACGCAGGTGTCACAACCGCAAGCTTTATCCGAGACTGGTCAAACAGCGGTCGTTACCAATGCCGATGTATCTGTTGGGGAGGAAGATAAGAGCCTTGGCGTTGTGGGGGGAGAAATTACCCTTGGACAGCTTGTGTCGGCGCTCAACTCACTGGGAGCGACGCCGCGCGACCTTATTTCGATTTTCCAAGCGTTGAAGCGGGCAGGGGCTCTCCAAGCAGAATTGGAGATCATGTAGGAATTTAGGACAGTGCTATGTCAAATGGCGGCAAAGATTTCCCAATTCCTCCGATGGTCCCGTCGATTGGGGAGAATTATGCTCGCACTGACAAGTTAAATAAATTCAAGCAGATATCGGATCGTGGTGCATTTCAGGACGAGTCTTCCGCTAAAGAGGCTGCCGAACAGTTTGAGGCATTACTTTTGCACGAGCTATTTCAGGAGATGTGGAACTCTGTTCCTTCTAACGGGCTGATAAGCGGGGGGCGAGAAGAGGAATACTACCGTGATATGCTAAGCGAG
>CAZPBV010000105.1:841-10329 GCA_964584675.1 uncultured Bdellovibrionales bacterium | reverse complement strand
ACTCATGAGATTCTCATACAGTCGAGGCACCCCGATAAGAAAGGTCGGCTTTACCGCGCTCAACTGAGGGAACGGCGGCAAAGCGGAATCAAGAAAGGCAACCATTCCCCCACATGCGAGCACGCTCCCATTGAAAATTCTTTGATATGGTCCGCCAAACGGCAACCAGCTTATCAGGCATTCCTCTCCCCTCCTTAGTTGAAGCTCGCGCTGAATTGCGCGCGTTGCTTGGCATAGTTGAGTATCTGTGTAACCCACCAATTTGGGCCTTCCGTTCGTTCCCGACGTGAAAAATATCGCGGCAATATTTTGACTAAGATAATGCCTATTCCTATCCTTACCTCGACCGATGCCCGCAACTTGATCGGAGAGAACGGAGAAAAGCCCTTTGTCAGAAAAATTACCGCTTGAAGATAGAAAGTCTGATTTCAAAATCCAAACCCGCCCGGGCAATGCCATGGCGAAATTCTCCAGATCTGATTTTTGCGTGAGATCTATGGCCGCGGACACCGCGCCGCATCGCATGACTGCAACTTCAAGAATGTGCCATCGTGGACCGGGCGGCATCTGTAAACATACGCAATCGCCCGGCGCTAGGCCGCAATCTCGCAAATACTTCTCCGCTTGTTGAACCAGCTGAATAAACTCGCCGCCCCGAACCAACTCAAGATCTCCCGAGGCGTTATGTTGCTTGAGCAAAGCGCGTCGGGGGCTTTTGCGCGCCTCGGCGAGTATCCAATTTGCCAGACCATGAGCTTGTTCCAAGGGTACAACTCCACTGGTGCGAAATATGATTCATAGTAGGTTTCGGCCATGTGAGAAAAACGTTGCTCAGCACGAACCGTTTCGTACAGAAGGGACGAAGATATAGACAAGAACGAGGAGAGCGGGATCGCTTATCGCAACACTTATCAAGGAAGGAGGAGATTATCCATGAACACTGAGGAAATGAGTCAAGGAACTTCTGTCTGCAATCTTTGTGATCACCCAGGAACATTTAGTGAGTCAATTGAACGGGCACTCGTTCGATGTCATGTGAAAAGATTCCAGAAGGATTTTTTTACTGTCTGGAGGTGCAATAACTGTCAATCACTTCACTCCCTTGAGAATGTGAACCTCCTGCCGTACTACCAGGAGTATCCACTCAAGTATCACAGGCTCGACTGGGTTACCCGTCTTGCCTATCGTAACCGGCTTCGTCAAATTCAAAAGTGCGGCCTTCATCCGAAGTCGTCAATTCTCGACTATGGCTGCGGGCAAGGATTGTTTGTTCAGTTCCTTAACGAACTCGGGTTTCAAGCTTGGGGCTATGACCGTTATGCCGAACAATTCTGTGATAACCGGGTGCTTTCTCGCTCCTATGATTGCCTTACCTGCCAGGACGTCATTGAGCACGTAGATGATCCCTTCGCTCTCCTCAATAGTCTCGCGGAACTTGTTCGTCCCGGCGGATTGTTGGCAATTGGAACTCCGCTAGCGGACGAAATTAACTTGGAACAAAGTTACAACTTTGGATTCGAGCTTTCTCAGCCATACCATCGTCACATACTGAGCCGCGAAAGACTGAGTGACATGGGAGAACGGTGCGGCCTCCGCATCGCTCGCGAGTACAATCGCTTCTATTACGACACTATAGTTCCCGGAGTAAACTCTAGGTTTATTTGGGAATACCTCAAATTTCATGACAACGTTATTGATCCATGTTTTGAAGATCCGCATATGGCAGACATGCTCAAATCGTCCAAGCTTCTTACGAGCGCTTTCCTTGGTTATCTTGCCCCACCCCGCTCCAACCTTCTGCTTATTTTCGAGAAGACATCCGACTACGTCACAACACACTGACGTTTGAATTCTCGACGGGAGATTTCCGATGGCACGAACGGGCAATCGGGCGCATGAACGGCGAGTGCAGCTCTATGCCCGCTTTGTTGCCAACTTATCCCCCGAGCTTCGCATCCTGACCAGGTGGATACCTCACTGTATTCACTCACCAACCGTTGGTTTGGTGCGGTTTGATAACGTAGTTGCCCACTTTCCCTTTGTCGGCGACCTATTACACCTCGATGAGAGAATACTTCGAACCATTACCGCCGCGTCGGCTCGGCAAATAGTCGCGCTGAAAGAGCTCCTGGCATGTCACGGACTTTCGGTCGAAAGGCCGCTTAGCGAACAAACATGTTTCGCATTTAAGATCGCGCGCGCCTATCTACAAAATGAACTCGATCTTTCACCGGTGGAGAGAGACGTCGTTTGCACGCATATCCGTGACGAAAAGAAATAGTGTTTAGCACGCACCATTTATTCAAATCAGTCCGACTATACCTGTGTACCTGTACACAGGTAGTCTGCCGTGGTGACTACGGACATACGTTACCACGCGAGAGAAGCCATGGATGGCGAATCGGGATCTGATACTGTGGGTAATAGATCTCGATGCGATGCTCGGCTCGCACCGAATCATGTGCGAATCGAAGTTGGAGTGCGCAACGAAGTGCCGTGCGGGCATTTTCGAAGCGGCCTCCTCGTTCTCTGCGAACTCATACCACCTTGATCGATATTCACAGGACGAAAACAATGTCATCGAGTACTGCTCGTACTTCCGAAAAGTTAGACCTGAGCAACAATGTTTCCTTTGTTGAAGACAACATTCGATTTGCAAAGGGCGTCGTGCACCGCATGATGAGAACCGGAAGAATTCCCATCTCCTTATATGATGATTGCGTGTCTGCCGCATACCTAGGTTTGATTGATGCCGCTCTTAGGTACAAGGTAGAGAACGGAGATTTTCTTCGCTTTGCATTTCCACGCATTCGGGGCGCTATCATCGATCAATTGCGCTCCCAAGGATCTCTGAGTCGCCGAGCCTACCAATATTTGAAGGCCTATACCGAAAGGGACCTGTCGGCCGGCCATGATCCTAGCTCGCTCGCCAAATCGAGTGAAGCGACCACCCAGAACAAACTCAACGAGCATGCCATTTTTGCAGCCCGCGGAGCGGTCCTGTACCGCCGCTTGTCGGAAATGAACCACGAGGAGACTTCGGGGGAAAACGTCTGTCCTGAACAACAATACTACCAAAAACAGTGTCTTCAGGTGATTTGGGAAGGAGTAAAAAATCTATCTGAAGTTGAGCGCTTTATTCTCGAAAAGCGTTATCTGGAGGGACTCAGCTTTCATGCCATTTCTCGCATCCATTGCGACCTTTCGAAATCATGGATATGCCGACTCCACGGGAAAGCTCTCGACAAGCTCCGTCTTCATGCCGCCCACCTTATTCGCGAGAAACTGAGAGCGAGCGCCGCTCAGGAACTGTACCAGAATCCAACCAATATCCTAAATTATGATCAAAAGCCCCTGTAGGCGCCCTACCATACCGGAGACCATTAAGAATGCCTGAAAATTCCGCCAACGAGAGGCATCGACCAGCCGTTGACTCTCCGATTCCGACATTATGGTGGGGGCCAAAATGCTATCGTCTGCGTTCGTGCTGCCTAATCTCTGAAATACCGTGCTGTCGAAGCTTATTATAGATGGTCTTAAGGCTAACTCCCAACATTTGCGCTGCAGCATTCTTATTGCCGCCAACCGCGCGTAACGTGTCTTCTAGCGCCTGTCGCTCTATGCTTTCCAAAGTGCGTCCGGCAAGCGAATATTCCTTTTCACCCATTGGAACTGACGGCGCCCGACTGGCTTGCATGCTCAAATCATCGGCCTCAATGGCAGGTGTTATCGTAAACACCGAGGCTCGTTCAAGCACGTTCTGAAGCTCTCTTACATTGCCAGGCCATAAGTAAGATTGCAATTTTCGAAGAGCTTCCGCAGTAAGGCAAAACTCCTTTACGCCGCGCCGCGCTGCTAGTTGTCTGAGATAGTCCCGTGCGATAGAAGCAATATCTTCAGGGCGGTCGCGTAAAGGCGGGATAGTTTCGCTCAAAACATTCAATCGAAAGAGCAAGTCTTCACGAAACTCCCCCGTTTCACAAAGCGACTCCAGGTTGCGATTGGTCGCAGCAATAATTCGAACATCCGGGTGTCGCACGACACCACTTCCGAGTCGACGAATCCAGCGTTCCTGCAAATACGTAAGGAGCTTTGGCTGAATGTCGAGCGGCATATCCCCGATTTCGTCGAGAAATAAAGTTCCGCCGTCGGCTAACTCAACACAGCCCGGACGGCTTGCAACCGCGCCGGTAAACGCGCCTTTCTCATAGCCAAATAGCTCCGCTTCCAGCAGTTCTCGAGGAAGCGCCACGCAACTGATGCTTACAAAGGGACCGGAGCGTCGACCGCTCTTATCGTGAATAAGACGAGCAAAAGTAGTTTTTCCGGTCCCCGTCTCGCCGCACAGAAGTACGGTCGAGTCCACTTCCGCAATGCGTGAGATTCTAGTGCTCAGTCGCTGCATCACCGCCGATCTGGTGGCATACTCGTGCGGAACAAGAGAGTGTTGAACCGCCTCCCGAAGCTCGTCATTTATTTGCTTGAGCTCTCCTACAACGCACGCTTTTGCAACCGCAATTGCCAACGATTCGCCGTCGCTTGGGGGCTCGTGAAAAATGGTGCACCTTCCGTCTGCTATTTCACCTCCTCTTTTCCAGCTCGATGAAAAAATGAGCACCTGCGCGTGCTGTGTTGCCGAAAGAATTTTACTTACGAGCTGCTCGTCTCGCCGCGTAGCGTTCATAAGATCGAGCACATAAATTGCACAATCCCGAGGTGAGTCGGCTTGTAACTCCTTCCATGAATCGACCTGACGTATAGAGTAGCTATCCGAGAGATTCTGTCGCTTCAACCCAGGATAGCGAGACGCAATACCGGGACCAAACACTATCGAGAATTTGTCTCCCTGCCGCATGCACTATGTATCGAAAGGCTCTTGTAATTACTTCAATCGAACACTGTAATTTTTACATGAATTCTCTCCCCTACTCTGAGGTCCCGCGTAACAGCTTGAAAAATGGAAGACTTTTTAAGCCTCGTCGTTGGCCCGGCTCTTGCTTCAGTAGGACTATAGAGAGCATTTTATGTCCCCACGGATTCTCTTCATCGACGACGAACCAAACCTCATAGAAGCCATGCGACGGCTACTGAGAAATAAGCGCAGAGACTGGGCGATGGATTTTAGCACCGATCCCCTTGAAGCTCTCGCTAAGATCGATCGCACCTGTTATGATATTATTGTAACTGACATGCGAATGCCTACCCTCGATGGCGCCGCACTTCTTCAAAAGGTGGCTGAAAAATGTCCGACGAGTGTTAGGGTTGTCCTCTCGGGACAAGCGGATGAAAGAACTATCCTACGCTGCCTACCGGTAGCCCATCAGCACATCGCAAAGCCCGCCGAGGTCGCGACCATCGAGGAGATGGTCGAACGCACTCACGCAGCCAACTCGTATCGTATCGGAACTGACGCGCGCTCGGCCCTTGCCTTGTTATCCTCAATACCGATGGATTCAATAACTCACAACCGGCTTCAGGAGGAATTACTGTCGGCCTCGCCCTCACCTCTCATCATAGCCGACCTAGCCTCTCAACAACCTGCGTTTGGACTCAAACTCCTCCAACTAGTGAATTCCTCTTTTTTTGGACACGCCGAGGAAACAACAACTCCCGAGCAAGCTGTCCGACGACTGGGCGTCGATACCATTCGAAAAATCGTATTGGAACATAAGCTCCTCCGTGTACTAGACTCAGACACCGAGCAGTTACTCAAAAATGTCAATCCAGAGACCAACTCTTCCGATTTCTTCTTGGCTCTTGTGCAGGCCGCCGACGAGAACGGACATAGCTTTCAAGATGGGTTCGTTGGGCGTTGTGCCCGTCTAGCGGACACCCTCTTTGCGCTTTTATGGCCGGAACACTATCGCATGGTTAATCAGTTCGTCACTCATGGTGGATTCCGCAAGGAGGAGGCTGAGCTCGCCATCTCCGGTTCCACCTCTAAAGGAATGTTATGTTACTTAATGACAATTTGGGGCATCCCTCAGTCGCTGATACACCGAATAGAGAGTGTTACTTCTGAGCAACAACAACCGATTCATACTTTACAGAGTTAGTCACTATGGCAGAACAGGCATACAAGATTCTATTTGTTGATGACGAGGTTAATGTCCTTCACGCCTTTAAGCGCCAGTTACGAAGCACTTTCTCAATTGAGACCTGTAGCAGTCCGCGGCAAGCTCTCGAAATCCTGTCTTCTCAAGGGCCCTTTGCAGTAATTGTATCCGACATGCGAATGCCCGAACTTGACGGCGTGCAATTTCTCAAAGAGGCGCAACGAATCAACAGCAATGTTGTTCGTATCATGCTTACCGGCAACGCCGACCGCGAGACCGCAGTTCGGGCCGTCAACGAATCCAACATATTTCGATTCCTTAATAAGCCCTGCACGACGGAGGATCTCGCCAAGGCGGTGAGCGACGGGATTGCGCAATACAAACTCATCATGGCGGAGCACGACCTGCTTCAAAACACATTAAGCGGCGGCATCAAACTCCTAACCGACATTCTGGCTATTAGTGATCCGGAAGCCTTCGGGGAGTGTCGCGCTCTTCGAGATACCCTTCGAGAACTTGGGTCTGCCGGAGTGGTCACCTGCACTTGGGAGATAGAACTGGCGGCAATGCTATCTCCCATTGGATTGGTCACTTTACCACCTCAGGTACTTTCCCGACTTAGAAGCGGTGCGGAGCTGACAAGTACGGAGGCCCAGATTCAGCTCAACTTACCGGAAGTTTCTCAACGACTCATTTCCCATATTCCGCGATTAGAGGGCGTTGCCCGCATTGTCGGCTACCTGAACAAGAACTATGATGGAACCGGTGCTCCGTCCGACTCGCTTTCGGGGGATCGGATTCCCGAGGGCGCGCGAATACTACGGGCGATTCGAGACCTCAAGCGAACAATGAAAAATACCCCTTCTCCCTCTCAAGCCTTGGCCGAGATGCAAACGCGCTCAGGTTGGTACGATCCGCACCTTCTCTCAGCTCTCCGCAAACACTTTGGATCCGCCTCCCAAGAGTCCAAGATAGGTGAAACGGAGAGCTATGAAGTGACAGTCGGCGACTTGTGCCCCGGCCAAACCTTGAAGAAAAACATAGAAACCGCGGATGGCGTACTTCTCATCGCCGCCGGCAATGTTCTTTCGCAAACTATGATAGAGAAAATTAGAACTTATGCCCAACTGGTAGGGGTGCAAGAACCAATTCTGGTTGATGCGCGAATACCCACTGTTAACCAAGGAGTCAAAACGTCATGAATGAAGAAATAACTCACTCAAGAGCAAAAGTGCTATTTGTAGACGATGAACAGGCGTTACTCGATGGCATTGCCCGATCCTTTCGCTCATCGCCGTTTGACGTGTTGACAGCACAAACTGTATCTCGCGGCGCGCGTCTCATACGAGAGTCCGGGGTGGCCGTCGTTGTATCAGACGAGCTCATGCCCGGCATTCGAGGAAGTGAGTTTTTAGAAATGCTTAAGGAGGAATTTCCCGGAGTAGTCCGTATCATGCTCACCGGCCAATCAACTTTCCCTACGGTGAAAAGGGCCGTCAACAAAGGGGAGGTGTTTCGATTCTTTTCAAAACCATATAATAAGACCGAACTTCTCATGGGCATTCTTGATGCCATTGCGTATTCTAGGGACCAACTGAACCAGGACGGTTCGTCGCTCCGCCCGTCGGAGACATACGATGCCCTCAACACTGAACATCCCGGCATTTTTGAGGTTACCCGAGATGAAGATGGGGCCATCGTTATAAATACCGAGAATGAATCCAACTAGTGCCCACAATTATGGAAGTCATGACGAACATGGAGATTAAGCGGACTTCATCGCAACATTGCGCGCGTGCTTATCAGGAGAAGGGACTATGAATGAAACTCGCCGTCCTGAGTCTCTCGCACACGAACGAGAAAAGGCTCGAAGACTCGAGCGCCAGGTTCAACAACTCTCTCGCGAACTGGACCGGGAGCGGGAGCGCCTTCGCAGCGCCCAGGAATATTTCGATAAAGTCATCGCCACGATGACAAGCATCTTTTTAGTTATCGATACGAACCTTACCATTGAAACATTCAATCCGGCCGCGATTGAGGTACTCGGGTACTCCACCGATGAGCTTCACGGCATGAGTCTGACGCGGGTCATGACTATGCGTGAAATCAGCCGATTTATGGCAGCACGACAGGAGCACGGAAGCGCCGATTATCGGGCTGAAACGAACATGACTAATAAGAATGGGAAAATAATTCCCGTCCTCATTACCGCCTCCATTATGCCAGGCGCTACTCCCGAGGATGAGCGCATCGTGTGTCTCGCCGTTGATCTGAGCGAACAAAAGGCCCTCCAAGGCCAAGTCGTACAATCTCAAAAACTTGAATCGGTAGGACAGCTTGCTGCTGGCATTGCTCATGAACTTAATACTCCCATTCAGTACATTCGTGACAACATGAGCTTCCTGGAGACTGAATTTGAAGGAATTAAGTCATTTGTCAAACAAGCTGTCGGCGCCCTTAAAGAAGTGACACCCCAAGATACTCTCTACCCGCGCGCCCAGTCTTTAACCACTCTTGTTCAGGATCAAGACATTCCTTTTCTACTTGACGAGATTCCAAACGCCATTCAACAAACCAAAGACGGGGCTGAGTCTGTCGCTCGAATTGTTCGCGCCATGAAGGAGTTTTCGCATCCCGGCACGAGCGAGAGGGTAGACGTGGATGTCAATCGCCTTCTGGAGAGTGTGGCCACTATTTCTCGCAATGAGTGGAAGTACATTGCTGCGCTACGACTTGAACTTGATCCTGAACTGCCCCCCATCGGCTGTTTTGTCGGAGAACTCAATCAAGCCATCCTTAATATTTTGGTCAATGCCTCACACGCAGTCGCTGACGCAAACAAGGCGCTTACACGCGATATAGGAGAAATAGCACTGTCCACTTCCTTTAGTGAAAGCGAGGTAGTGATTCGTATCTCCGACAACGGACTGGGCATTCCAGCACGCATTAGAGAGCGTATCTTCGAGCCATTCTTTACTACCAAAGAGGTTGGACGAGGCACTGGACAGGGACTGTCTATCGCATATGCCACCATTGTGCGGAAACACGGCGGCAAACTCACGTTCGACTCCCAGGTGGGTAAAGGAACTACCTTTGAAATTAAACTTCCCCGCGTGGCCGAAACGATGGCACCGGCCTGAAAGCCGCTCTCACGGAATCCAATAAACTGCTGTCGTTGGAAGACGTTCGTGGATGCGCAACTCCCAATACCTTCGTTGCGCCTCACCCCAGCACGGCGCATAAACTTCAATGGTACGAGGCTCTACACCAATGATTCGCTCCAGTAATTCTTCATCACCAACGTCTTTAACTCGGCACCGCATGGTCAAGGTTTGAGTTGAGTGGTCGTACACAATTTTCTCGAACGGGGAATCAAGCGCCCGCATTGTTCCACCATAGCATTGATATACATCCTGAAGACTCTCTTCACGT